>NZ_JAVJUO010000119.1:0-53938 GCF_040220555.1 Coleofasciculus sp. C1-SOL-03 | reverse complement strand
CCGTACAAAATTAGGTTCGGTCAAACTCACTTCTAAAAGCCGAAACGCCCGATTTTTCGTTCTCACTCTTCCTTGTCTACTGGTCTACCTGTCTCCCTTGTCTTACCTCCACCCCAATCTTAAAAAACCTACCCTTATGAGCTCTCCCAACCCCCCTCGTTCCCCCCTGCAAGGAGGGATGACAGAGGATGCTTCGCTTTTTTTGCACGGGAGAGGGGAGTAAGAGGGCTGACTTAAGCGGGTTTCACAACTATCTTCGTGGTTGTATCCAGATGTAAAGGTGCGTTACGCTTCGCTAACGCACCCTACACCCGCCCCGAATCAGGTTTCTAGACTCCCCGATTCAGTGTCAAGAAGAACAGAGTAGATCAATTAGGGATGGGGGTAATTCTTCAAAATGCTCTAACAAAAAATCCAGGATTGCCAAATGGCGCAAGTCAACGGGTTGAGGGCGGTAATACCCTTTGCCTCGGTTGAACCAACATTGAACCATTCCCAGAGAACGGGAACAGATGTGAGAAAGTTGCTCATAGGTGACATCCCATTTGGAATAAAACTGCCTTGGCGTCATCCCTAATTCACAGTAACAATAAAGGTCAATGATGTATTGTTCACGCTGGGTAATTGGGCGGGGATTGTGTCGCCCTTGGGGATGATAGCGTCCAGTTGGGCTATGCACTGATAGAGGTTCTCGTTCATGATCAGAATCGGTGGGATAACGGTATGGGTTGTCATCATCTTCACCGGGAAAATCGTTGCGTGTTGATTGTGTAGGGGCGGGTTTAGGGACAAACACAAATTGTTGTACCCAATCTGGTTGCAAAACCCGCCCTGATTGTTCGGTTAATTCCTCCATTTCTTCACTATGACGCAGAGTATTTAAAGTACCAGCAATGAGTTTACCGTTGAGGCTTGCGGTCAACTGCTGGATCAATAGCCGCGCGATCGCCTGGACTTCAGCATCCGTTAGGTGCATTTGGGATGCATCGAAGTCAATGTCACTGTAGTGCTTGATCAACCCGAGGAGTTGGGTAATGCCCAATTCCGCTAAGGCTTGCTGGATAGTGGTTTCAGCGGGTAGATGTGTCATGGTGTTGTTCTCCTTTAATGTTCAATGTCTTAGTTACTTGTAATAATGTTATAACATTATATGTAAAATAAAAACCCCTTTGTCTTAAAAAAAGGGATCTCAAGAAAATCAAGTTTATCGAGGTTATAGACTGGGGGGAGGAGCCTATCTACGCAAAAGCGTCGCACTCAAGTAAGCTAAAGCAAAGAAGCAAATTCTGTGATAAGACCATCCCATGAGCATTCAAGTTGAATTTCAAGCTACCGCTCCACCCTTGCGATGGGACGAAGCTGGGGGTATCCGTATCGGTCAGAGCCGAGTAACCCTTGACAGCCTACTTGCTGCCTATCACACTGGTTCTACTCCCGAAGAAATTGCTCTCCAATACGATGTGCTTAGTCTGTCAGAGATTTATGCAACTATCGCTTACTACCTCACCCATCGCCAGCAGATTGATAACTACTTGGAGCAGCGTCGCCAAAATGCTCAACAGTACAGACAAAAATTGACTCAAGACAATAACTTGGTTAATCTCCGAGAACGTCTCTTGGCTCGTCATCAATCCCAAGTAAGTTGATATCAAATGCGTCTTGTGACTGACGAAAACTTCAACGGAGCCATATTGCGTGGGCTAATCAGACGTTTGCCTGAGCTGGATGTAGTCCGTGTACAGGATGTCGGGCTGATGCACACTGATGATGCTAAGCTGTTCGGCATTTAAACCTTAATATCAATAATGGCGAAATCCTTGTAGTGCGAGCATCTTGCTCGCTACCCATTCCCAATTTAAATGCATGACAGCTTACCATTCTGGAATGGGCTGCCAACGAGGAGCGCATCTTGCTTACCCATGACGTTGCCACTATTATCATGTATGCAGGCGATCGCATCAATCAGGGTTTACCAATGCCTGGAGTTGTCGAGGTTATTGCCACGGCTCCCATTGGACAAATCCTTGATGATTTGGAACTCTTTATTTTGTGCAGTCAGCCAGGAGAATACGAAGATCAGATTATTTTCATTCCTTTTTCGTGATCGACTAATTAAAAAGGATAACTTGGTGGGTTACGGCGGATAACTAATTAAATGGTTTATTTTCTTAATTGATTACCGCCTAACCCACCCTACAGCTAACACAGCTAAAATGATGGATTAGATGTGATGATTGAATCGGGCGCAAGTCTTTGCGCCCCTACAGTTTCGGGGCTAATGCTTAATTCATCAAATAAGGTGTGCCACGCCACTACGGGTTAATCATCACTTAACACCACTCTGACAATGTAGCGGATTTTGCCAACCCGTATTCGGCGTAACATTGGGCGCTTCGGCGGTGAGAACGATTGTGCCATCGGGTAACTTTATCCAGCCTTGGGCTTCAATTATTGTCCTTGAACTCCTCTGGCTTACGGGTTCAATTTTTGCCGGAGAGTTATCACTACTGGGAGTCAATGGACGTAAATCTTCCCACACATTATATGTTCCCGTTACTTGGGAAATTGTGGGCGGAACTCCACCGCGTCCACTAATGATAAAATGACTGGGAGTTTGGTCAGAACGCCCTTGACAGAAATTGACAAATTCGGGTGGGGAAGCTGGGGGAGGGAGTTGCAGTAATCCGGTATTGGGGTCAATTTCTAAGGTGCTGATTTCCACAACTCCTTGTTCGCCAAATTCTGAACTGGCGGTGATATCAGACAGGGGCGTCAGGCGAGGACGAAATTCGAGTCCATAAATCTTGTTGGCGGTGATATCAACTCTTCCGCCATTCCCAAAGAAGGCGTTGGCGGTAATATCGCTATTTTCCCAGGGAAGCCCGACAACAAAGGGTGAATTAATCCGGATATTACCCCCATTTCCGCCAGCTTGGGCAGTTCCGGCGGTGGTGGAAATTGAACTGTTATGGCGTAGGAGTAGTATATCGTTGGCGTTGAGGGTAATATTACCACCTTCACTGGAATCCGTTTCAGCAATAATTGCAGCTTGGTTATTCAAACGGATAAAATCAGCCGTAATTTCTGTGTTACCCGCTTTGCCTGTTGCATCAGGTGAAAAGGGGGGGAGAACGATATCATCACCAAGGTCAAATGAGGGAACATTAGGAACCCTAGCATCTGCGGCTGTACCAGTTGCAACGGTAATTTTTGCCCCATCTCGGATATTTAAATTTTGGGTGTGATTAACTGTCAAGTTACCAGCATCCCCATCTCCAAATGCTTGAGCATACAAACCACTGGCAAATCCATCTCGTGATGTACCACTAAGTTCGATAGATTCAGAGGCGTTTACCGTTAAATTTCCTCCTTTGCCTGTACTATACGTTGAAGCAGATACCCCCGCCCCATCGCGAGCAACCAAGCGTCTGGTATTAATGGTCAAGTTTCCGGCATTTCCTGTACCAGTGGTATCTGTGAATAAACCACTGGGAAACCCATCTAGCGAAGTACCAATCAGTTCAACCAACTCAGAAGCATTGACGGTTACATTTCCGCCTTGACCCGCACCAGAAGTGGAAGCACCCACAACCGCGCCATCTCGAACAATTAATCGTTTTGTATCAATTGTCAAATCTCCGGCAGATTGACTTCCTCCCGTTGAGGTGGATAGGACAGTGAGAATTTGACCATCGGGTGAAGTTCCGCTCAATTCAACAGATTCGGAAGCTTTCACTGTGAGATTTCCCCCGACTCCATCTTCAAATGAACCCGTTAGCACTCGCGCACCATTGGTTAAAGAAATCGACCGTGCTGTGATATTAATGTCACCGCCTTGGCTTGTGCCAAAGGTATAGCTGCGGATAGTTCTGCGACCTTCAACTGAGATTATCCCTGTATCGCTTATTAGATTAATCTTGCCGCCTAGTACGTCACCAGAAGAGGTAATACTACCTGCTTTGATATCACCGTTGGCAGTTAGTGTAATTGCTCCACCATTGTTTCTAGAATAGGAAGTGAGTTCACCTGCTCTAGTGTCAATCATGCCACCACTTTCCAGAGTAATATCTCCACCATTTGTTTTAATTGAGCCGTTGAGAGTAACATCACTGGTTGCATCTAAAATGATGGGTCCGCCTAGAGTAGAAAGATTTCCAGTGATAATGGTTCCAGGTGATACTTCTGTAGAATGGGTAACTATTGGCTCCACTGACACTCTTACATTGTCTAGTCCCCAACTCTCATCCTGAATACCTGTGTATCCTGGAAGAGCCGAAGAAAAGTTAAGCTGAAGGGAACTATCTAAGTCGTCAAAAGTAAAGCTTAATTGGTAGACTGAATCGCTAAGAACATCTCCGAACTTATATCCGAGTGAATTCTTCTCAGAAGCGTCTGTATGACCAGGATTATCACCACCAGGAAATCCATTGGGAAAGGCTTGATTAGGAGACCAGTTGGAGTCTGGATTGCTAAATGTTGTGTGTAATAGTGTTTGACCACCAGTAATACTTAACTCCCAAATGTCCGGTCCAATTATCAAACCATTACAACAAACTTCGGCGTTACCATCCCATGATTGGATAAGAAATAGATCGAAAGACACTGTGGCTTGGCTGTGTGGTGGCAGATTATCGAGTGTCAAAGTCGCAGCATCGTTGCCGCTAAATCGTCCCAAAAATCTACGGTTTCCTTTCGGTGTGATATCCGTTGATGTATTTGACCATACATCAGGAATGTCTCCTTCAAAATCATCACTATAAACAGGAATCAATGTCGTTGGCGGATGTTTTAACTCGTCTACCCCCGCTCGTAAAATTAAAGCAGGATTTTCTCTCAATATCTTAATATCCGGATCATCTCCCTGTGTTAATGTCGTATCTTCACCCGTAATCCGAATATTTCCTGTGGTAATACTTCCCCTCGCCTCAACCTTCAACGAAACCCCTGTATAATCCCCCAAAACCACATCCCCTTCTGAACTAATAATCGGGTCATAGTAACTCCAAAACTCCCCCGGTTCTCCCGCTAAATTCAAAATCGCAAACTGACCCCCACTGGCAAAATGAGCATCTCCAGAAATAACCCCATCACTCACTAAACTCAAATCCCCACCACTCTGAAACGGCGTTCCTGGATGATTCAATGCCAGAATATCAATGCCTTGATTTCCTTGAATATAAAGATTCCCACCCGCATGGGCAATAAACGGAGTTTCTACACTATCCCGCACCCGCACCGTATCCCCCGCCCACAGGATTAAATCCCCAGCCGTGACTAACTGACTTTCCTCTAAAATTAAATTATTATTCGCCAATAAAATAGCTGACTGCGCTAACCCATCCTGCACCGTTGCATCTCCATTCACGGCGGCTATCTCCAAATGTCCGGCGGGGGCGGCTAATTGTCCGGTACTGGTAATTGTTCCACCAACTAAAGTTAAATCTTCCCCAACTTCTAGACTTCCAGAATTGGTAATCGCGGCTGGATTCTGATTTCCATATTGCAACCCCAAAGGCACATTAATAGTTAGCAATGGCGGCGCTTCGGGATTTGTCGCACTAAAGATAGTGCCATTCTCAAATACCACCCCATTGGCTGTACTTCCGACAAAGGAACCCCGGATATCGAGTTGAGCATTTTCGCCAAAGAGAATTCCATTGGGATTGATGAAGATTAAATCCGCTGCACCGTTGACGCCTAATGTCCCTAAAATGTCCGAGGGATCAGTTCCCGTCACCCGACTAAAAATGGCTTCGATTCCGTCAGGGTTGGCAAAATAAACCCGTTGTCCTTCGTTAATATTAAATTCTAAAAAACTATGAAATAAGGCGGAACCTCGGCTAGCACCATCCTGAATTAAATCGGCGGTTACTCCATCGATAACCACCCCATTGGGTAGGATTGAGGAACCTTCAGCGCCTAATGTGGAATCGGGTGTAATCTGGGCGAGGACAGGGTAACAGGGGATGAAGAAGAATGAGGCGATCGCGCTTCCATATATCAGACGCTGTAAGCTTTGATTGATGGTCATCATAGCACCCTCTAGATGTGAGATTTAGGTGATTCCTAACCTGATATTTATTTGATTATGTTCTGTGTCCTGTTTGTAGGGGCACCATCCTTGCGCCCTCGCTATCGTTACCGGGAAATCCACTAATGTTATCGACTCGCCCTCCTCTTTGGTTCACCTGTGGGAAAGGATAACTTGGTGGGTTACGGCAGATAGTTTATTAAATAGTTTGTTTCCTGATTTGATTACTGCCTAACCCACCCTACGGATTCCGGTGAATTGGGGGTTATAGGACGGCATATTTTCCCATGATATAAAATTACCAAAACTCTCCCCCAAAATCAACCCCTAATCCGATTTTTTTTGAGCCGCAATTACTCCTGTGATCTGCAAACCCAACCGGAACCTCGGTAGGATTGAGGAACATTCAGAACTTCATGTCGAATCGGGCAGAATCTGGGCAAGAATCGGGTGACAAGAGATGATGAGGAATGTTGCGATCGCGTCCCAATAGCCTAGACGCTGTAAGCCTTGATTGATGGTCAACATAGCACCCTCTAGATGTGAGATTTAGGTAATTCCCAACCTGATATTTATTTTATTATGTCCTGTGTCCTGTTTGTAGGGGCGCAATGCTTGCGCCCTCGCTATCGTTACGGGGAAATCCATTAATTTTATCGACTCGCCCCCCTATCGTTCAGGGGAAATCCATTACTTGTGTTGAGAAACCTTCATCGTTGGTTCACCTGTTGCAAAGGATAACTCGGTGGGTTACGGCAGATATTTAATTAAAGGGTTTGTTTCCTGAATTGATTACTGCCTAACCCACCCTACGGGTTAAGGTTGATCTGGGTCTATAGGACGGCACATTTTCCCATTGTATAAAATTACCTAAAATCCCAGCAAAAGTCAAGTGCTAATTCGATTGCCGATAACGCAGCAGTTAATCAGACATAATTTTTTAAATTAAAGAACAGATAGCGTCTCCAAAGGCAACTCTGTCACCCCCTTCATCGGCTGGCATTCCGGCGCTGTTTATGGATTTGTGGCGATATCTCTGGATTCTGGCAAAAGACAAAATTTTATAAATTTACGCCAATTAATTCATCCGCCAACCCTTCACAAACCCGGAATTGAAAATAAAATGAAACCTAAGACAACCCCTGAACTCATGAAGTCAGACTGATTCAACGATGCAATTAAGTTCAATTAACCTCCCCAACTATTTAATCCGCCTGGGGCTATGTCCCCCAGAAAACCAAAATCAGCTCATTATTAAACCCGTTGCGGCGAAAAATTTTAACCTCTTAGTCACCTTACCCGACGGTAAAAAACTCCTCGTTAAGCAAGAACGGTATAATCAGGACGGGAAAACAGCCGGAGAATTTGGACAAGAATGGCGCATTCAGGAGTTTGTACAGCACTTTCGGGAACTCGCTACCCTTCACCCCTATCTACCCCAGGTACTGCATTTTGATCTGGGGGAATCAATCATCATATTCCGCTACTTAGACGAGTACCGGGACGTAATGGAATTCTACACCGAAGAGACAATTTTTCCGAGTGCGATCGCGGCGTCTATTGGCACCACCCTGGCGGCTATTCATCGCGCCACGTTTAACCGGGAGGACTATCGGCACTTTTTCTGGCAAAATCGTAAAGATGCACCGATTAATCAGGTTCAATATCTGGTTCATAAATTGGAACGAGTGGAACCGGAAATTTTTGGTCAGGTTCCTCCAGACGTTCTCAAATTCATTGCCCTCTATCAACGGTATGATAGCCTTGGGCAAGCTATGACAGAACTAGGCAATACTCTTGCACCTTGTTGTGTGACACACAATGATTTAAAGCTAAATAACATCCTCCTGCACAATGATTGGCACAAGTCGAGTGATAGTATTGTGCGGCTAATTGATTGGGAGCGATCAGCTTTCGGACACCCAGCTTTCGATGTAGGAACACTAATCGCCAACTACCTGCAAATCTGGCTGAACAGCTTGCTAATTAATAACACAGTCAGTATCGAAGAATCTCTGCGCCTAGCTGTGATTACCCTCGAACAAATTCAGCCTTCTATTGTTGTCTTGACTCAGGCTTACTTAGATAACTTTCAAGACGTTTTAGATCATTGCCCTGATTTTTTGCGGCGAGTTGTTCAGTGCGCTGGTTTTGGCTTGATTCGGCAAGTTATGGCAATCCTCCAAAACCAAGCTTCCTTGGGCAATACAGGGATTTGTGTGCTGCAAGTTGCTAAAAGTTTGTTATGCCGCCCCGATCAATCTATGCTGACAATTTTTGGCACTAATGCTGCTGAACTCACCCGGTTAAGTATGTCTGCCGCCTAAGATATTTAGTCACAAAAAATTATGCAATTACTTAATTCTCCGATAACGCAACAATCCGCTAGAGCAAAGCAGCACCTTTGGGATACTCTGCAAGACATTGTGAGCCAGGTTAAAATTCAGTCTAATTTCTGCATCCGCCATCCAGATTATAAACCGTTTGAATTGTCGGCTGAGATAGTCACTCGCCTTGAACAAATGCCTTTAGAATTCCAGAATCGATATCGGAGTCTGCAACTGCGGAGTTTTCTTTACGGAATTTATTATAATGGTTCTATGCGAACTACCTTGGCAGCGGATACAGATTCAAATTTTCGGCAACTGGATTTAGAGAATAATACCTTCCTGGGAGTAGATAGAGTTTTTTACAATCGCTTGCACGAAAGCAATAATGGCATCGGCTATTTTGACATGGATTGGTATGTTTTAAGAGAGGAAAATGATGATAGATTGGTTGTGAACAAGAATGGTTTAAAGTTGCACGTTGAGCGAGAAGCTCATCTTCAACCCTCTCAGCAGAATGCTATTGTTGGTGATTCAGTCGCTATCCGCCTGCCTAAAAATTTGCTGCAAAATGGCTTTTATATGGCTATTGGCAATGGGGGGCAATATAGTCTCAACCATTCAGATAGTCATCCGGCTATTGTGCGAATTTACTTCAATATAACTCCAGAAGGTTCAGTTGCCATCATGGCGGCTCTCACGCGGCTGCTGAATGAAATCTCTATTCCGTTCAGCTTCAAGGTTTTGTATAATCCAGGTGACTATGGCTCCTACGACTCAGGGGTGCTTTACTTTGAGAAAAAAAACTATGAAGCGATTCGGTTGACACTTCAGGCTGTTTATTCCGAAAACCAAGCGCATTTTCAGCCGGAAATCCCGTTATTTACTAAACCACTGGCATGGGGACTAGGTATAGCTGAAGAACCAAACTGCAAATTTACTGATCGAGAAAGCTTTGGCATGAACCGCTGTCAAATTGTGGCTAATAGCTTAGTACAAGCTTGGCAAAACGGAGATGACTCTCCAGAGGCTCGGATGAACGGTGTCATTGAACACTTTTCCCGCTTGGGGATTGACTGGCAGTATGCCTATCTCAATGCCAACTCAGAAGACATCTACATACCGTTAAATTCATATCATTAATATTCTCCATCTCCTGAATGGGATAATAAATTCAGCCGTAATAGTTCGACTTCAGCCCAGGCTAACTCTTGGGCTATTTTTTTTGTGTAGTCTTTGCCTCCGCTCTAATAATTGTCTTGCCCTTTGTATAAACGTAGCGTGTTACGTCTATACAAGGTTGTGTTGCTATACAAACGAAGACGAAAAGATAAAATTGTTTTCTCTGGTTTACTGACAACAATTATAGACACAATTTTGAAAATATTTTCCTGAAATATGCGGTTCAATATGTCTAGTTTTGCCAAAAATTATTATAACTAACAAAATAAATCACAAAAATATTTATAATAAAGTCTTTTTAAAGAGCGATTATAGCTTGATCTTAGAGTTTAAATGCGTGATTATAGTAATGGAGTTAAGCAATAGAAAGTTTAATTCCTTATCCACTTAATCAACATTAGGAGAAATTGAAAATGGCTAGTATTGCAATCTCTGACTTGCGTCCCACTGGTACAGCTTTGTTCCAAGATTCCGAAAGCTTTCTGAATGAGCTAAACGAGAATGAAATTGAAAATGTATTAGGAGGCGGCGTCATAATTGCATGGACTTTATTTTGTGTCTGGTAAAATCCGTACACTCTTAGAGGATAAAGAGTTTAACCTACTTTAACAGGTTTTAAATTTGAGCCGGGAATTTATTTCCCGGCTCTTAAGTTAGGTTTGTGGTAATCAACACGCCCAAATTTGTAGAGACGTAGCATGCTACGTCTCTACAATGGTAAAGGAAAAGAGGTTTATCAAATCAGATGCAATTATTATGAAGAGGTAGGAATTTGATCGCCGAAATTATCAGACTGTCTAGCGACAGCCAAACGCTCTTGGTAAAACTCATCTAATGATGCACAAAACCTACCTGATTGCAACTGAATCCCTAAAGCATCAATGACGGCTAGAAAATCCATAAAGGTAGCGTTGTTATAGTTTTAACTGATAGCTTACACCTTTGTCAGTAAGCCCCAACATCCGCCAAGCACTCAAGGATACTGTTGGCGAATTAACTAAGGGGTCAGACCCCTCACCCAGAAACCGTAACCCAAAAAGGCGCACTCACACAAAGCGTTCGGGAGGTAACAAAAACGAATAAACCAAGGATTAAGTCGAAATCAAACAGTTGTCATCGCCTTTGATTAAACTGAAGTTCCCCCAGCCAAAAAAATGAAACTGCCTCACTGTGCGGCTTGGCGCGATTTTTTAGCCGCCCTACATGGGTACAATCGCGCTCAACCTTGATGTAGCGTGGGTTTCAACCGATCTCTTCTACGATCAACACAGAAGTTGCTCGCGATAGCCAATGCCAAAATGGGAAAGGAATGACTTGCAGCCATTGGTGTCTAGTTTTGTCGGCGGTGATTATGGAGCAAGGCAATAAACAGGGGAAGCGATCACGTCCAGTCGAGGATAAGCCAAAACTGTGTCGGGCGGTGATTATGGAGCAAGACAATAAATAGGGGAAGCGATCGCGTCCACCTAAACAGTTACGATAAAATCAACGCACCAATATTTACTGGAGTAAACCTATATCGCAAGTGAGCGACCAGACATGATATCAAATCTTGCTGTTGGAGCAGAATTTGGCATGGGTTAGCGGGAGCAACTTCCGTGTTTATTGTAAGTGATTATCGGGACTGTATATCCTCCATTTGAATTGAGAATGGGCAGTGACCAAGATAGTGGCACAACATATTAAGCAGTGGAACCAAGAGTAGCAAAAGCTGAAATTCGTGTTTTTTGTTGAGGAACTTTTTGCCACCAAGCCATCAAGCGGCTCAAATTCATTGCTGCCGCGCAGGCAACGTGCTGCAAGTGAGTTTTAGCTAAACCGACATAGCGAGTACGACGTAAATCAAAAGCCCGAGTCCCTTGGGAAATAGTACCTTCGACTCCAGCTCTTAATCCATAGTCGCGTTTAAACTCAGTAGTCGTTTGACGAACTCTTGCGGCTTGCAAGGCTTCATATTGCTCTCGATGTCGGAATTTGAGTAGACGAGGATTTTTTTTGGCTGTTGTACATAAGCTTCTAGAGAAGCAAGCGGCACACCGATTACGGTCAAAACGCACTTCAATAACATTATGACCATAATTGTCAGTTTTAGACCGCCAAGAGTTACTTAACTGACCTGTGGGACATTTCACCCGGCTGTTGTCCCAGTCAAGGGCAAAATCAGACAAGTCAAATCCTCCAGTTCTAGCTTGCCAAGAAGAGTCGCCTGGGACTTTTCTTGGCAATTCAACCTCGTACTCATGGCGAGAAGTTACCAGATGCTCGGCATCGACATAAGCCATATCCAATAGATGTTGTTCAGGCAGAAGGTCTTTTTTTGACAGACTTTCATGAATGGTTTGTGTCATAGATCCGTCGGGAGCTGTTGCCTGTGTCGTTTCCACATTAGTAATCAGATTCGGGCTATTTTCGTCACAAGTTTCTGTCAGATGCACCGTATATCCCGTCCAATTCGTATGGCGTTTGGTTCGGTTGCGAGCTTCTGGGTCATAGGGAGATTCAATCGAAATTTTGTTTGGGGGACAACCTGTAGTAGACGGCTCTCGCCATATCAATTCCCCTTCGACAAAAGCGTATTGTTGCACCCACACCTGTCTCAATATTTCTACACTATTCAGTTGTCGCAACTGTTGGTTACTTGCTTGTTCATAAATCGCCGACAAAATTTGGTGTCCATCAGCACCGATAGTCAGTGCCAGTTCTTTTTTTGCCGCTTTTTCTGGGGGTAAGCGGTATTGTTCAAATCTAGCTCCATATCGGTCAAACCAATCTTGAGTCACTTTAGCTTTTAACCATTGAGGTGCAACAGTTGCCAATTCGTTGAGCGCATAACGCAATGTTTCTCCGACCAACTCCAAACGATTAACTTGGCGGATAGCTGCTAAAATATGAGTTGAGTCTGTTCGTTGCTTCCCCCGGCTTTTTAGGAGTCTTTGCTCTTTTAATTGAGCCAGCATTTTATCGAGCAATTGCCTTTGGGCGTCTCGGACAATTAGTCGCTCTCTCCATTCTGGTAATACGCTATGGTCAAAACCTGAGTCAGTTAACTCTAGTCCCAAGGCATATTTCCAATCTATTCTTGATCTCACTGCCTCGGCTGCCTGTCTATCACTCAAGCCTTCAGCAAACTGCATCACTGTAATTAGGGCTAATCGGCTTGGAGATAGGGCTAATTGTCCACAACGAGCTGGATATAAGCTAGCAAAGTCACTATCAACATAGATTTGCCCTAATTGCTCATACATTTTCATATAGACATTACCCTTGGGGAAGGCAGCTCGTGCTACTTTGATGGTTTCTGCGGGGATTTGCCATTGTTCTATCAGATGAAGAGTCATGGGAGGTGATGACAACTACACGATTTCAACTTCTGTCCTTAGTTTATCCGCTTTTGTTACCTCCCGAACGCTTTGTGTGAGTGCGCCTTTTTGCTTCTCCTGGGTGAGGGGTCTGACCCCTCAGTTAATTCGCCAACAGTATCCTCAAGTGCTTGGCTAAAAGCTAAAGTCCATTAAAATGGACTAAAACTAGAGATGCAGTCGTCTTTAGACGACTTTCGCTATTGGTTCCTTGGGTTTTAACCCAAGGCGGTTGGTGAGACTGATGCAAGATGTAATTTTTAACTTCTGACATTCTTCCTATGAAATCAGGGCACGACAGTGTCGTGCCCCTACATTACACCGATTACACCCAAATACAAACGCCTAAGATTCGCCCATAGCTGTCACCACCTCCACCTCCTCAACCTGTCGCTTTAACCACCCTTCAAACAACTCTGAAAGAATCTGATAACGCAGCTTGTCATCCAACTCTGGCTGAATAATCTCCTCCACTTTAATCAAATGCACCCCCTTAGACGTGACAATTGGCTTCAACACTTCCCCTGGCGTCGCCGCAAACACTTTCGCCGAAATCTCTGGTTTCATCTGCTGGCGTTTAACCAATCCTAAATATCCTCCCTTGCGCCGTAATTCTTGCTCCTGAATATACTCTTGAGCCATCTGTGCAAAACTGGTTTCTGCTTCCTGAAGTTCATAAAACAACTCTAGGGCTAAATCTTCATCATCTAACACCACTTCATACATTACCGCCGCTGCATAGTCTAACTGATGTTCATAAAACCAGGGTTCTACTTTATCACCAAATAAATGCTGGGCTAATTTTCCGGAAAGGACATTGATGTAAACCATCTCTTCAAAATCATCCAGAGAAAGGGCAAATTTTTGCAGCCACGCCCAAGTGTCATCTGCATTGAGCAGTTTATTCATGAACCGCATTTGATCGGCTGCTTGTTGTAATTCGGCGATTTCAACCTGGATACTGGCTTCAGTCGCCGCTGAGTTAATAATTTTGCGGGTGATGATTCCTTCGATAATTGTGGGAATCTGACAGGCGAGTTTGAGGTGATGCAGGATGTCTTGGTTGGTAATGGTGATGGCTTGTGACATGATTTTTCTCCTAAGTAATTAGAGTTGTCTGGATGTAAATGGCTGGGAAGTTAATACGGCTTGGAAGCCTGTATTGAACATCCGGAGATCCCCCCAAACCCCCCTTCAAAAGGGGGGCTTACTATTCCGACGCCTGACAACAAGCAAAGTATCATTGTGTTTCTCCTGTACGATAAAAGCGAAGCATTTTTTGGTCTTTCCTATGGAACAAAAAGCGAAGCATCCGATGGCTTCCCCCGTGCAACAAAAGCGAAGCATCCTCTGGTCTCCCCTATGGAACAAAAAGCGAAGCATCCTCTGGTCTCCCCTATGGAACAAAAAGCGAAGCATCCTCTGGTCTCCCCCTTTTGAAGGGGGACGGAAGGGGGATCTAATAGGGGGACGGAAGGGGGATCTCAAGGGGACTGGGGGGTTAGGTTTTATGGCACTAAAGTGCCTACTACAAACGAGCGTCACAGTTCTAAGCCTCCTTTTTGTAACTTCTTAAATGGGTCAAGAATAAAGTCAATTATCTTCCGCCGCCGCACGATAACTTCAGCCGTGGCTGTATCCCCTGGTTTTAAGTCTAAACATTGATTTTTGGTGGGAATACAGGTCTGATTTAGCTCAATTTCTAACTCAAAATTGGTGACTTGACCCTGGGCGGTTTCGCTGACTTTAGAGGTGGGCGATTTGCGAATTAGTTTGCCTTCCACCACACCATAATCCTGGAAGGGATAGGCATCAAATTTGAGCTTAACTTCCATTCCTTCCTGTAACGCCCCACTTTCAGCCGTGGGCATTTGGGCTTTGAGAATTAAAGTTGAACCCTGGGGTGCAATCTCGGCAATTAATTCTCCCGGTTGTACCACCGCCCCGACTCCTTTATCCGGTAAACCAAACACGGTGCCGCTTTCTGGTGCTTTGAAGACTCGTTGCTGGAGTTCAATATCTTTGGCGGCAATTTGGCTTTTGCTTTGCTTGATTTCAGTTTGGAGTGTGGTAATCTGAGTGTCTATGTTCTTGAGTTGTTCCTGTATTTTCAGAACCGCTAGTTTGCCGGAATGAACCAGGGTATCATAGCTTTTTTGTTGCTCCTGTAAGCGTAGTTTTGCCTGCTCAATTTCGGCTTGGGTTTGATGGAGAATTCGGTCATAACTGCCTTGTTGTTCTTTGAGCCGTAACCGGGATTGGGAGATGTCGGATTCGGCTTGAACTAAGCGTTCGGTGTTGACTTTGACTAGGTTTTGTGATTCAGTAAAGCGGTCGGTGGAAATGGCGCCGGCTTCAAAGGCTTTACGGTAGCGTTGCACTTTATCTTTTGCCTCAATTAAATTAACTTGGGCTTGATTGTAAGCAGCTTGACTGGAGGCAATGGCTTGTTTTGCTTGGTTCACTTGAGCCAGTTTTTCCGCTTTTTCCAGGGTGTAGGTACTCGCTAGGGCGTTTAAGTTTTGCCTAGCTTGTTCAATTTGAGACTGTTTTTCTAGTTCTTGGGATTGGTTCTGCCGCTGCTGGGTATGGAGGGCAATGTCTAACTGATTTTTGAGAACGGCTAACTGATTTAGGCGATTTTTTTGACCGTCTAATTGGCTGCGAAGTTGCTCAATTTCGGAACGTACAATATCGGATTCGAGGGTGAGTAATGTTTGTCCAGTTTTGACGCGGTTTCCTTCAGCAACGGGGAGGTTGATAATTGTACCGCCGACAGAGGATTCCAGTTTGACGGTGGGTTCTTTGGGTTCTAATCGCCCTCTAGCACTTCCGGTTTCTTCAACTTCAGTTAACATTGCCCAAGGAAGTGCGATCGCGGCAAACAAAATTAAGAAATATAACAGTCCTCGCGTCCAAACCTGGGGTAAGGTATCTAGCAGTTCTTTGGTTGCATAGGACCAGTCAGAGGGGGGATTTTTTGAAACGCAGAGGTTCGCAGAGGTTCGCGCAGAGGTTCGCAGAGGGGTGGGAGTGTGGTTGGAGTTCATAATGTGGAGATGTGCTTTTGAAGCGTTTGATAAATGACAAATAACAAATAACTTTTGAAAAGTAAGGAACCAAATTCTCCGTGAAATCAGTGTTAATAAGCCATTGCCTCCCCATTCAAATTTATCCAATAAATCCGTGAAATCAGTGTTTTGACGAATGACAATCATTCTGTCCGATCCATTTGTTGCTGGTTTAGGTAATAATAATGACCGCGTTTTGCCATTAATTGGTGATGAGTGCCATTTTCGACTAAAACTCCTTTATCCAACACGAGAATTAAATCCGCTTTGCGAACTGTGGACAGGCGGTGGGCAATAATTAATGTGGTTCGTCCTTGGAGAATTGTGTTGAAATTGGTCTGAATAATCCGTTCCGATTCAGCATCTAAATGAGACGTGGCTTCATCTAAAATAAGTAAGCGGGGATTGCCTAATAACGCCCGCGCGATCGCGAGTCGTTGTCTCTGTCCTCCTGATAACATTCCGCCCCCTTCCCCGATCTGGGTTTCATACCCCATGGGTAGCTTTTTGATGAACTCATCCGCCCCGGCTTGTTGGGCGGCGGTGATGATTTCGTCTAGGGTGGCTGAGGGATGACCAATGCTAATATTCTCCCGAATTGTGCTACCAAAGAGGAAGGTATCTTGGTCTACAACGCCGATTTGTTGGCGCAGGGATTGTAGGGACAAACTGGTGATATCTTGCCCATCAATTAACACCTTGCCATCCGTCGCCGGATACAGTCCTAAAATTAACTTGGATATCGTGGTTTTCCCGGAACCACTGCGTCCCACTAGGGCGACGGTTTGACCGGGTTGGACGGTAAAACTCAAGTTTTCTAGGACATTAATATCGCTTTCGGGGTGATACCGGAACGTCACCTGATCAAACTGAATCTCTCCTTTTAACTCCGGTAAACCTTGGCGCACCGATGCCTGTAAATTTTCTTCGGGTTCGGTATCAATGACATCATTAATTCGCTCAACCGCAATAATCACTTCCTGTAACTGATTCCAGAGTACGGTTAATCGTTCAAAGGGCGTAATTACGTTGCCGATTAACATATTAAATGCCACTAATTGTCCAATCGTCAGTTCGTTTTGAATCACTAACCAGGCGCCAAACCAGAGTAACCCCGTTGTCACCACGGTTTCTAGAGTTGAGCTAAAAATTTGCAGGCGGTTACTAATAATCTGCCCAGAAAACATCTTTTTCACCGATTGCAGCAGATGTTCCTCCCAGCGCCAACGCACGGTTTGTTCCACCGCCATAGATTTGACCGTGCGAACCCCGGTAAGGGATTCAATTAGATAACTATTTTCCACCGCAAAGGCATTAAATATTTCTCTGGAAATTCGGCGCAGGAACGGAGTGGCAATTAGGGCAAGGAGGACAAAGGGCGGGACGATGACTAATGCCAATAGCGCCATTTTCCAGCTATACCAGAACATTAACCCCACATACACAAAGACCGTGAGTAAGTCGAGTAAAATGGAGAGGGCTTCCCCGGTGAGAAAACGCTGAATTTTCTGGTTTTCTTGCACCCGTGACATAATATCCCCCACATAACGAGACTCAAAGAAGGAAAGGGGGAGGCGGAAGGTATGGCGAATAAAGCCGACAATTAGGGCTAAGTTCACCTTATTCGCGGTATGGTCTAATAAATATTGCCGCAATCCAGTCATGGCGACGCGGAATAGACCAAAAATTAGCATCCCTAAACCGACAGCGGTTAAGGTGAGGTTGCTTCCTTGGACAACGACTCGGTCTAAGAGGAGTTGGGTAAATAGGGGGGTAATTAATCCAAAGATTTGAATCAGCAGGGACGCAATAAAGACTTCCAGAAGGACAAATCCGTGGGGTTTAACTAATTCAAAGAATTGCCAGAAGGGAGTCGTCGCTGACTCAGTTTCCTGTAATAAGGCGGTGGGTTGCAACAGGAGGGAATAATTAGTCCAACTGGCGTTAAACTCCTCCGGAGTAAGACCGCGTTGACCAATGGCTGGGTCGCCAACAATCACCTGAGTTGCCGTAATTTCATAGACCACGATATAATGATTTCCGTCCCAGTGAACAATTGCTGGCAGCGGTTGTTGGGCGAGTTGGTCTAAACTAGCTTTTACGGGTCGCGTGGAAAAGCCAATACTTTCAGCGGCGGCGGCTAGTCCCCGTAGAGATGCACCGTTGCGGTTAACATTGGCGATATCTCTGAGGCGGTTGACACTTAATTTTTTCCCCCAATACCGACCCACCATCACCAAACAAGCCGCCCCACAATCTGAGGCACTTTGTTGGGCATAAAAGGGATAGCGGCGGGTGATCCGCTGCCAGAGATGACCGACTTTCTGGGTAGGATTGGGAAAGTCGGCTTTGCTGATGGTTTGCTGCCCGTTTGTTAAGGGTTCTGGGGTGTCCGTGTCCTCGGGAATCACTGGAGTTACGGCTAAATTATCCCCGGAACTAAACTGGGAATTCCTCACCGTTGCCCGATGATACAAATGATCCCGAATAGGAGGATGGTTTTGGACGAGGGAAAAGAGGAGGGTTGGGGGAATGTAGGATAATTGGAGATGACGGGATGCCCTAGCGGAGTACGGTTGAAAGGGTTCATCGGGAAAAAAGGTGACTTCGCCAAATGTGTCTCCAGGTTTCAGCGTGGTAATCAGTTCACCGTTGGCGTCAATGAGTCTAACTTTACCTGTAATAATCAGATAAAGTCCGGCTTCCGATTGATCCGATTGCCAAAATTGACCGAGTTTGGGTTCAAGGATTTTGATCTGTTTCAGACACCAACTGAATTGCGATTCGCTAAAATCATGTCCGAGACTATCACTAAGGTGTTGACGGGAAATTCGGGGTGGAGTTTGTACCATAATGGGTTTGCACCTCAACTCATGTTAATCGGATTAAATTGCCACACATCCTGGGTTTTCGGGGTATGGTTGGGGGTGAGGTTGCTAATCACAATCCGCTTATCTGAATCCTCCGCTGCATCAGCCGGAGTGTCGGGTTGAGGGGGTTTGGGGCGAGTCGAGAGTCCCATTTTTTTCAATAATCGATTAATATGGCGATCGCTAACTTCTATGCCAAATTCTGTAGCCAGGTGTTTGCTTAACTTCTGGGCGGTCCAGTTGCGAAAGGAATAGCCTATGTCGCGGGGACTCTGCGTGACTAATTCTTGTAAGCGTTGCAGATACTCGTCATTCACGGCTTTAGGACGTCCAATCGGATGGGATTGCCAATGATGCGCCTCGCCACTACGGGCAATCAGCATCCAATGTCGGGCGGTGATGGGGGAACAGTTCAACGCCTGACAAATTTGGGCTTGGGTTTTACCCTCGTCGGCTAACAGCATAATTTGCAGGCGCTGGCGATATTTTGGCGGTAAGTCCTCTTGCAGACTTTTTTGCAGTCGTTTGCGCTGAAAGGGAGTAAGGTATTCACCGCCCGATTTATGCAGAGTGCGGCGTTGACCCAGGTTGGGTGGGGATTGGTGGCTGGACATCTCTAGACTTGGATTAGGGTTGGGTCACAAGGGTTATATTTAAATCACACAAAGTATAACTTTGTATAGAAATACATATAGAACAGACCGATGTTCTCTGTCAAGACAAAAAATGCACAGTTCTGGGTTTTGTCGCTAAATGCTTTTATAGCAAAAGGCAGAGGGCTGCAAGGGAAAAGATTGACTGGTCAAGGTTTCAGCACCTTCCTTTGTCCTAATCGCCTTGGCGACTGCTATAGCAGAAGGCAGAAGGCAGGAGGCAGAAGGTTGATTAATTGATACTTCGCCGTTTCAGCCGTTCACTCGGGGATCTGAAAATTTTTGTCCACCCACTCATTGACGAGTCACGCCAATGGCAGATAAAACTGAAACGTACTGCCCACCCCTAACTGACTATCCACCTCAATCTCACCCCCTTGCAATTCCACCAACCGCTTCGAGATAGCCAAGCCTATCCCTGTTCCTCCAGTGTGAGGATTGCGCGACTTTTCCGCCCGCCAGAACCGTTCAAACACATGAGGGAGATCCGCTGGGGCAATACCCATACCTGTATCCGTGACTGCAATCCATAACCGAGGAATAATACCTTTTCTCCCATCCCGTTCTACCCACACCCGCACCGTAATCGCACCCGTTTGAGTATGGCGAATGGCATTGCCTAAAAGATTCACCATAACCTGTTCCAATCGGTCACTATCCGCCAATACTCGCGGCAATTTTTCCGGACAATCTAACTGCAATACCGGACCGTCTTCCAACACCTGATCCGCAAAGTTTTGCACCAGCGATTCTACCAGGGGACGCACATTTACGGGTTCCACTTTAATCGGCAGATAACCCGCTTCGGCTTTCGAGAGTTCCTGTAAATCATTAATTAACCGTTCCAACCGTCGCGTTTCTTTTGCCAACTGCTGATACATTGCAGGCGTTGCGTCCATCCGTTGGGTAGCAAGTTCTTCTAAATAACCCCGGAGTACCGTCAGTGGTGTTCGCAGTTCATGGGTCAAATCACTGACTAAATCTCGCCGCCGCTGTTCCACATCTTCTAAACTCACTGCCATCTGATTAAAACTGGTGGCGAGTTGATTAATTTCAGGAATTTCACTGGGCGGAAGTCGTTCATCCAGCTTACCTGCTGCAAATTGTTGCGTAATGTCTTCGATTTGGGTCAGGGGTTTGACGATGCGACGAGACAACCAGTAACTGAGTCCCCCCGCCGCCGTCGTGCCAACGATAACCGACCAAAACGTGCCGCGATTCCAGGCGGTTTGAAATCCTTGTAATAGGGAGGTTCGGGCAACGCGAAAGATGACGCCTTTGCCTTCTAATTGTTGCAGATGCAAAATAAAGAAGCGCGGCGAAGACACTTTACTGATAATTAATAAAGACCCTACGCCGACCATCATCACCAATAAATGGGAGAGAAATAGGCGGGAGACTAAGGGTAAGGATTTGCGGCGACGTAAACCAGTTTTACTCATGTTTAACGAGTTTCAGTGCTATATAAGGGGTTTGGGAACCAAACCCCTACTGCGGGCTATCTTCAAATTTATAACCAACACCGATAACGGTCTTCACAAATGTTGGATTACTGGGGTCAGGTTCTATTTTTTTCCGCAATCGGGCGACATGGGTATCAACCACCCGTTCATCACCAAAGAAATCATTCCCCCAAAGCTTATCAATCAGTTGAGTCCGATTCCAAACTCGACCGGGTTGACTGGTAAAGGTTGCCAACAGATTAAATTCTAACGTGGTTAAATCTAGGGGTTCGGATTCTCCAGAATCCAGTTGGCGACTAGCCGTATGCTGATCCACATCTACTATAAAATGTTGGGTACGGTAGACGAGGGACTGTCCACCGTGACGCAAACTACGCCGCAATAGCGCCCGGACTCTCGCCACCAGTTCAGTCGGGCTAAAGGGTTTAACCAGGTAATCATCGGCACCGGTGGATAAACCAACCACCCGGTCAATTTCCTCTCCCTTCGCCGTCAACATTAAAATATAGGGGTCTTTGGGTCCCGGTTTTTGGCGAATTCGGGCGCACACTTCCAGTCCATCCAATCCGGGTAGCATTAAGTCCAGAATAATCACATCGGGTTGCTGGGTTTGGAAGGCTTGCAGGGCGGCTAGTCCATCGCGACAGGAGTAGCAGGTAAATCCTTCCCGTTCTAGGGTGAGTTGGATGAGTTTAGCGATTTCCGCTTCGTCTTCAACGATTAAAATATCCATATAAGTAGTCGGACTTTCATTAAAGTTGATGGTTGAGAGTGGCGAACAGGGACGCTTGTTTCTACGATACCTTATGCCAATTCACCAGACAGCGATGAGGAAGCCCCTGTAAGTAGGTGGACACAATTAACGTGAACGGTTGAGATTAGGGAACTCTTAACAGGGAACAGGGAACAGTAAGGGTTTGAGGTTTGTTCACAAAACTTAGTATGGTGCTGTTTTCTTTTGTCCGACTACTTAGTGCGAGCATCTTGCTCGCTGGTTACAGGCATCTTGGTCGCTGGTGCTGGTATGGTGTTTTGTTGAAGGTGTGAGGTAGATTCATTAATCGTTATTTTTGTCAAGATAAAACAAATAGGATTAGGGTAGATTGTTTCGACTTATTATAGTTTTATCTAAATCTGACCCAACAAAACTATTTTATAGGTGGGGAACAATGCCATGATTTTCATTAATCCTAAGACCGATTTTGCCTTTAAAAAAATATTTGGTTCTGAGCAAAGTAAAGATATTTTAATTAGCTTTTTAAATGCTCTCCTCTATGAAGCGCGTCCTGTCATTGAAGATTTACAAATCCTCAATCCTTATCTAGCACCCAGAATACGCGGTGTCAAAGATACTTACCTAGATGTCAAAGCCAAGCTCCAAGACGGCACAACTGTGATTATTGAGATGCAGGTGTTAAATGTGGAGGGATTTGAGAAGCGGATTTTGTACAATGCTACCAAGGCTTATTCAATTCAATTGGATAGTGGAGAGGATTACAAGCTTTTAGAGCCAGTCATTGCTTTGACGATTACGGATTTTGAGATGTTTGATAGTCTGGAGTCAGCGATTTCGCGGTTTGTTTTGAAGGAAAAAGAGTTTCTGGTTGATTATTTAAGTTATGATATCGAGTTGGTCTTTGTGGAATTACCTAAATTCAATAAGAAATTAGAGGAGTTAGAGACGCTGACCGATAAATGGATTTATTTTATAAAGAATGCCAGGAGTTTGGATAGTGTACCAGAAACAATGGAGGAAGTCCCGGAGATGAAGCAAGCGTTTGCGGTCGCGAATCAAGCGAATCTGAGTCGGGAAGAGTTAGAAGATTTGCAAAAGCGGGAAATCTGGATACATGATCAGCGAAATGCGATTATCAAGGCGGTTAAGCAAAAACAAGTAGAAATTGCGCGGCGACTACTAGTGCAGCGCGGCAGAAATAACTAATCAGTTAACAAGCTCCTTAAAAGCAGCTACCATAAGGCTTATAGCCTTCTGCCCTCTGCCTTCGGACTTCTGCCTTCTTGTACTAGATGTGTTAGATGCAGAAACGGTTAGTCAAACAACGGGGCTTAGTCTTGAGGTGGTGCAGCAGTTGAGCCGCGATCGCCAGACAGGAGGTTGATTGACGCTCCCCCGGATGAATCACGGGGGATGATTAGTTCACCGAATCAGCCGTAATGGATTACAAGCCCAATTTCTCTAAAACAGGTTGTGTGGACACAATATGCTTACTCAATCCCAATTCCTTTGGTGGAATCCCTAGCGCCAAGGCGACCAATTGCGGTAAATGTAGCACCGGTAATCCCAGCTTGCGCTCCATCACCTTTTCCACCTCCGGTTGACGAGAGTCAAGATTAAGGTGGCACAACGGACAAGGTGTTACCAGACAATCCGCCCCGGCGTCAATAGCTTCTTGGATATGTTTTCCCGCCATTTGGAACGATTGCTCAGTCGCATAACTGGCAATGGGCCAACCACAACACTGGGTTCGTCCGCGATAATAGACCGGAGTTGCCCCAACGGATCGAAATACATTTTCCATCGATTCGGGGTGAAACGGGTTGTCATACGGGATTGTGGTCTGTCCTCTGAGCAGGTAACAGCCGTAGAAGGCGGCACATTTTAACCCGCTTAACTTCCGCGTAACCCGTTCTTGTAAGGCGTCTAGTCCATAATCGGTAACTAATGCCCACAGCAGGTGCTTGACTTCGCTGTTCCCCTGATAAGGAGAACAGCCCTCTTTTCGCAGCAAGCCATTAATTTGATCCACATAACCCGGATCACTCTGTTGAAAGTCCTTCAAGCGTTCATCAACATGACCAATGACCCCCTGACAGGTACTGCAATGGGTCAATAGGGGGAGATTAAGTTCCTCCGCCAAGGCAATATTACGAGCATTGACCGTATCTTCCAGCAATCGGGAATCTTCTTTAAACGTGCCAGAACCGCAACAGGAAGCTTTTTTCAGTTCAATCAGTTCAATGCCCAAGGCTTGAGTCAGGGCGGCGGTTGATTGGTACAACTCTCGGCAAGCGCCTTGGGCGACACAACCGGGAAAGTAAGCGTATTTTAGGGTTTGAGATGGCATAGCAGTTCACTCTTCGCTAGGGTTTGGGAAACACTAAGTCCCACGCCGTAGTGGACAAGGATTTTTTAACTACCGTATAACATAAGGTGCTTACTATCTCACCGCCTCGATAGAATGAAAAGCAAAGAAATATGAACAAACGTAAGGAGTCTGTAATCAGCTATGCGAATGCTACATACAATGCTGCGCGTCGGTGACCTGGATGAGTCACTCAAATTTTACTGTGACGTGCTGGGAATGAAGTTATTGCGGCAAAAGGACTATCCCGGTGGGAAATTTACCTTAGCATTTGTCGGCTATGGCGATGAGTCTGACCATACCGTGTTAGAACTGACCTACAACTGGGGTGTTGACCAATACGAGTTGGGTGATGCCTATGGTCACATTGCGATTGGTGTGGATGATATTTACGGCACCTGCGAGCAAATCAAGGAGCGGGGTGGTAAAGTTGTGCGGGAACCCGGTCCAATGAAACATGGTTCCACGGTCATCGCTTTTGTCCAAGATCCGACTGGCTATAAGATTGAGCTAATACAATTGGGGACTCAAGGCTCAGCCAAACCTCAAGAAAAAGCTGGAGCCGCTAGTGCATGACGGCAAAAGCCCTGACGTAGAGACGCGCCATGGCGCGTCTCTACATTCCCGTATTCCCCGTTCCCTACAAATTCTGTGCCAATTGAGCAATAATCTGATCCTCCTTCCCCATAACCCATTGGGCAAAGCGTTGGGCTAACGGTGGCACATATACCAGAGGGTTGGTAAATCCAGAGAAAATATAGACACCCTCTACGCCCTGAATGGCTCCCACCACAGGTAAATTATTACCACCAAACGCCACTAAACAGTGATGCCAAGTTCCCGGTAGGCTAGCTAAAGCTGGTAGAATATGCCCCACCTGCGTGCGAATCGCAGACTCACTCGCGGCTGAGTTGACCTCTGCAAAGGGTTCGGTGAGAACACGACTAATCTGACCCATCCGCATGCTTCCATCTAGAAACTGAATCGCCCCGGCGTCTAGAATCGGTGGCACAGGTTCATAACCCGGTTGATCCCACCAGGGTTCTACCTCCGCGCTGCTAGCTTGAGCTTCCAGTGGAAAGCGTTGTGTATAGGCGGGCATGACTAATGTTCGCAGTTTCAGGTCAACGGTTGGCGTTTCAATCATTTCGGCGTGGGTGAAGTAGACGCGCACCTGAATCCCGGCGGCGTTGAGTAAGGCGCGGCTGAGTCCCCCGGCACAAATTACTGTATTGGCAGCCTGATAGGTTTGATGACCCGAGGTTTTCACTCCCTGAACTCTATCCCCCTGGCGCAGGAGTTCCACCACTTGAGCCATCTGCTGTTCGCCCCCCGCACGACAAAAGGCTTGGCGATAGGCTTGGGTGAGGTGTTCCGGATGGATGTGACCATGACGAACCGTAAGAACGCCTGCGATCGCATTAGGATTGAGTAGGGGTTCTAATTCACAAGCGTCCTCGACTGAAAGTAATTGGGGTGGCATGGCACAATCAGCATAAGCCGCTGCCATTTTTTCTGGGTCTTGGTCAGCAGAAATGGTCAGAACTAAATCCAATTCCCGGAACTGGGTATCCTGGTCTAATTCTGCTGATAAATGCCTGTGGCGTTCAATTCCCTCAGCGCACAGCACCCTCGTCAGGTCGGATTTCCCTGACCAATAGGCTAAACCGCCATAGCTGTACCGAGTCGCACTTTGAATGGCTGTGTCCGAATCGACCAAGAGAACCGTTAACTCTGCCCGGGCAAGTTCATAGGCGAGTGCCGCCCCAGTAATACCCCCACCAACAACAATCCAATCATAGGTTTTCATGGTTTTTTGCTCATTCTCCACATCTCCCATTGTTATCGGGATTAACCCCTTAGTTAAGGTAATCAGGATTTACCAGTTTCCATCTGTAGGTGGGCATTGCCCACCCTACCACTCCCATTGTGATTGGGATTAATGTCTTAGGTAAGGTAATGTCTAACGACCGATAGCTGCATTATTTTTCAGATGTTTGGATGATGGAATAGAACAGCTTGTATAGTAAGACCTCTTGAATTGAGTTTATGCTTAGCCGAATCAAAGACCTCGCCCAAGACCTCGCACCGCGTCTGATTGAAATTCGCCGCCATATCCATGGTCATCCGGAATTGAGCGGTCAGGAATACCAAACGGCGGCGTATGTGGCGGGGGTACTTTCCTCCTGTGGCATCGTTGTCCAAGAAGGAATTGCCAAAACTGGGGTGATTGGTGAGTTAGTCGGGGGGACTGATGAACGCTTAGTGGCGATTCGCACGGATATGGATGCCTTACCGATTACTGAAGCCGCCCCTCTGGAATTTGCCTCCCGGAAGATGGGGATAATGCACGCCTGTGGTCATGATGTTCACACCACGGTTGGTTTAGGCACGGCGATGGTGTTGTCCGGATTGGGCGAACAATTGCCAGGAAATGTGCGTTTCTTGTTTCAACCCGCTGAGGAAATCGCCCAAGGCGCAAACTGGATGGTGCAAGATGGGGCGATGAATGATGTCAGTGCCATTTTTGGGGTTCATGTGTTCCCCTCGATTCCAGGGGGTTCCATTGGTGTCCGGTATGGCGCACTGACGGCGGCGGCGGATGATTTGGAAATCTTTATTACCGGAGAATCCGGTCATGGTGCCCGTCCCCATGAAGCCGTGGATGCGATTTGGATTGCGGCTCAGGTGATTACCACTCTACAGCAAGCGATTAGCCGCACTCAGAATCCTTTACGTCCGATGGTCTTGACAATTGGGCAGATTAATGGTGGACGCGCCCCGAATGTGATCGCCGATCAAGTCCACTTAGCCGGAACCGTGCGATCGCTCCACCCCGAAACTCACGCGAATCTGCCAGAATGGATTGAGTCAATTGTGGCAAATGTCTGCCAGATGTATGGCGCTCGCTATGAGGTGAGTTATCGCCGGGGTGTGCCTTCGGTGCAAAATGACTTAGTTCTGACTCAAATCTTAGAAGGGTGTGCCAAGGAAGCCTGGGGAAATGATCGAGTGCAAATTTTACCCGAATCCTCAATGGGAGCAGAAGATTTTTCCATGTATTTAGAACATGCTCCGGGTACAATGTTCCGCCTCGGCGTCGGGTTTAAGGATAAGCCTAATTATCCCTTACATCATCCCCAATTTGAAGTGAATGAATCGGCGATTATTACCGGTGTGGTAACGCTGGCTTATTCGGTCTATCAATATTGGCAACAGTCTGTTTTGTAGGCAAGGGAGTTTTAAGTTTTGCCGATTGTAGGGGCGGGTTTGACTATTATCGTTTATTGTTGATCCAGATGCGACTAAACCCGCCCCATCCCAGTGGAATAATTTATCGGTTGTAGGGGCGGGTTTTACTACTATCGTTTATTAGTAACCCAGATGCGACTAAACCCGCCCCGACTAAGTGGGAGAATAAGGTTATGAGTTTAACGTGTCAACAGCTTCTGCACAAGCACAATCATGTATGGCATAAAGCCACCATACATCCATTTCTAGAACAGTGTAAATTAGGTACAATTAAACCCGAACAATTTAACACCTGGCTGGTGCAAGATTATTTATTTGTGCTAGAATTTACCCGCCTGATTGGACGAGTCTTAGCCGCCGCCCCTGTCGCCCATTTTGATACGCTCCTGAGTGGGGCAAGTGCGATCAAAGATGAACTGGCGTGGTTTCGGGAAAAAGCGACAGAGCGATCGCTAAATCTGAATACCCAGAAACAACCCGCCTGTAACCAATACTGTCACTTCATGCAAACACTTTGGGATATGCCTTATCCCGTCCAAGCCACGGCGTTTTGGGCGATTGAATTAGCCTATAATCAAGGCTGGCAATTGCCAGGTCAGATGAGTGGGTCTTACAATGAATTTGCACAACGCTGGGGAAATCCAGGATTTACTGAGTATGTCACGTTGTTGGAAAACCAAGCAAATCAGGTATTGCCAGAGGCGTCAGCATCCATTCAACAGCAAGCCGAGTCTGCCTTTTTGCAAGTCGCTCAATTAGAAGCAGCGTTTTGGCAAATGGCGTTTAATGCTGGAACGGATCGTGCCGAATAATGGAACCTATTCCCCAAGTTCAATACACTCTAACATCAGATCACACGCAAGGAAAAAACTATGACTCGCGCCATTATGGAAACGGAAAAAGGGACAATTCATCTAGACTTATTCGAGGAAGATGCTCCGAATACAGTGAAAAATTTTGTCGATCTCAGTGAAAAAGGATTCTACGATGGATTGACATTTCATCGCGTTATTCCCAATTTTATGATTCAAGGCGGCTGTCCTCTGGGAACGGGCAGGGGAGGTCCTGGCTATACGATTAACTGTGAAATTAACCCCAATAAGCATTTAGCTGGGTCATTATCGATGGCACATGCGGGACGTAATACTGGCGGAAGTCAATTTTTTATTTGCCATTCGCCTCAACCCCATTTAGATGGTGTCCATACTGTTTTTGGTAAAACCGAAGATATGGATGTGGTTAATGCGATTCAGAAAGGGGATAAAATTCTTTCGGTGAAGATTGAAGAGTAATTTTGTCGGCTCATTCAATTAGAGGGCAACGTCGATTCAGCAAGGGGATTGATGGGGTGAATCACGATAACATCATTTTCATCCTGCTCATCCCCACTGTTGTACAAATAGTCAAAAGCGGCAGTATCATTGAGTAGCTTTGAGCAATGGTGCGTTACACTTCGCTAACGCACGATGGCGGACTGACACAGCTAAAATTGTGGAATAGATTTTACCATTGAATCGGGCGCACGTCGGTGCGCCCCTACGGTGAAACACTTAAATAATTGAAATAGGCATTAGATAAACACCTAATGCCTTATTGGTTGATAGCTAATAAAGCTAACAGGTTAACCTACTGTCACTTGAGTCGTATCAACATCCTTGGCACCATTGACACCTCTAGCAACCTTCACCATCTTGTCTAAAATAGCCTGATTCGGAACCTTACCTTTCAACACCACAGTGGTACTCGTTTGGGCGACATAAAGCGTATTGATGTCATCTAAATCCGGATCTTCATCAAATGCTAACGCCACCCGCTTCGCTAAACCACTTTGGTCATATTCTCCATGTAAACCAAGACGTTCTGGAGGAATGGTGGACAGTTTCGTCGTGGCTGGGGCTTCATCTGTTGTTGGGCGACTGGCTGCGGATGAAGGCTGTTGCTGTGTTGGAGGGTTTACTTTTGCCTCTTTTGGCTTGTCCATGCCAAATAGTCGTTGTAACCAACCCATATTCTGTTAAACTCCTCTTATACTTTGATGATTGATCTAATTATTATCGATTAAAGCTAGGAGTTTGAACATCTATCAATAAGAATAGTTAAGGATTAAGTAGGTAGGGACAAGAACAGTTAACGGCGCAGATCGTCATTTGTCATTTGTCATTTGTAATGGTTTGAGGCTTGTTTACATAGCTTAATATGGTTGAGTTTATTTCCACCAACCTACTTATCAGTGGATGATTCGGTTTTATTGCTCAGGGTTTAAATCTACACTTTAATCAATCTATTTGAATCGGGGGTAGCATGGCTGAAAAAATTGAGACGTCGTACCCTATCAGTGACAGGGATAAGCCGAATCATCATCAATCTTCTCTGGGACTATCCGCACTGACTCAGGATCAACTCAATACCTTAATCGCTCAGGCAAAAGTACAATGTCAAGGGGGACAATTGCCAACTTATATCCCCTTACTAGCGCAGGCAAATCCAAGCTGGGTGGCGGTACAGGTACAGAGGATTCAGGGTGAGAGAGTAGAAGCGGGTGATATTCGTTGTTCTTTTCCGTTGATGAGTGTGATTAAGCCATTTGTCCTGTTATTTTTGTTAGAACAATGGGGGACAGAGGCGGTATTTTCTCAGGTGGGGATGGAACCGTCTGATCAGCCATTCAATTCCTTAGCGCAACTGCAAGCAGATCGGGGAAAGCCGCGCAACCCAATGATTAATAGTGGCGCGATCGCACTCGCTGGGCGTTTACCGGGTAAGGATGGGGCGTCTCGCTGTGAAAGCCTGCGCCAGTGGCTAAATCTGCGATCGCAGTCTCAGTTAGTTTTAGATGAGGCGATGTTGCAGTCGGTGCGTTCTCTTCCCAATCAACGGAATCAGGCGATCGCGGATTTATTAGCCACCTCTGGCTATCTGGATCATCCCGAAATTGCCCTGGATACCTACAATCACATCTGTTGTTTATCGGGAACGGTGACGGATTTAGCCTATCTGGGGATGCTGCTGGTGCAGGATAATAGCATGATATCATCTCAACACCGTTGCACAGTTAACGACATTCTGATTACTTGTGGATTGTATCAAGCCTCTAGTCGCTTTGCGGTAGAGGTGGGATTGCCAACTAAGTCTGGGGTGAGTGGAGCGATGTTGTCTATCGTACCGTCTCAGGGTGCGATCGCCTGTTATTCTCCGGCGTTAGATGAGATGGGGAATTCTCAAGCGGGGTTGTTTATTGTACAGCAATTGGCGCAGGATTTAGAGTTGAATGGTTTGGCTTGAACGAAATTATCAATAAATCCCTCATAGAGGTAAAATGAGTACGTCTTAATTTTTATCCCTCACTAGTATTACTCGAATTGTGTTACTCATTATTGCCATAACCATTGCCATTTATTTATTTTTTCTGGTTACAGGTTGGGGCATAACCCGTCTCACTTTACCCACGAGTATTCGTCCTTATCAACTTTGGTTAGCGCCTTGGATGGGATTGATAATTGCAAGCTTATTCAGCTTATCTTTGAGTCAAGTAGGATTCAACACTAATCAAATTATTTATGTTGTGTCTATTTTAGGAGTTGGCTTATTACTCTTGTGCAAGTACCGAAAAATACCGCTAATTATTCCCTTAAAACGGTTTGATGCTGTTTTAGCAATTGGGTCAGTTGTGGCACTTTTTTTAGCCTTGTACCCAATGATAAGAGAGGGAGTCCCAACAACAATATCATTAGGAAATAATGACCCTCATATTTACGTTGTTTTAGGAGATTTCTTCAAAACTCATAGTGTTAACCAACCTCCGCCAATTCAGCCCGAAGACCCATCCAGTTTTTTTATCCCTTGGCGACTTGCACCGGGTTTTCGCTTGGGAAGTCGGTTAGTCTTTGGGCTGCTAGCTTCATTACTCCATTTGCCAACGTACCAAATTTTTACCATAACGATTGGCGTATTTTTTGCCTTAACTCCACCACTCATTGCTATTTTTACTCTCATACTGAGTCAAGATAAATTTGCCGCTATCACGGCGCTGGTAATCACTGTATTTAATGTAAATTTTTTGTTTTTTAACTATCATGGATATGCTGCTCAAACTTTTGGTCATGGCTGTTTAATTGTTGCTTTAATATTATTTGAATTGGCAGAAAAAAATTCTGCTTTATATCGTTATTATCTGCTTCCTCTGGGATTAACTATATCTTCTTTGTTTATACTTTATCCGGAAATCAGCCTGTTCTTGATTGGGTTCTTGTCCCTTTATAGTCTGCTTAAATTGGCGAAACGATCGCGTCGGCTAGTCTTTCTAAGAAACCTTTGTTTATTAATAATTGTCGTTGTTGTGATCAACCCTTTAAATTTATGGCATGGTCTACGATACGCTTTTCTAGCCTCTGGACTGCAATCGGGTTGGTCAATGCCAAGATGGGCATTTCCTGTGGATATGGTTGGTTTTTTAAGTATTCATGCTAATCAAATCTATCCCCAATACTTACTGATAGGGACTAGCCTGCCTATCCTAATTTTAATTGTTCTGGGTGTCAGTCATTTAAAGAATAAAAAATTGTGGCTTTCAATTCTAACATTCAGCTTTGGGATTTTACTCTGGTTGAAGTGGGGACGTGACTATTCTTATGGATATTACAAAGCTGTAGGGTTTACGAGTTTTGCTCTAATTATTGCTGTTTCAATAGGCTTATCTGAATCCCTAAAAAAAATTACTAAAATTTTTCATCAATTGACTCTATATACTTGTCAAAGTATAGTCATTCTCATGATTGGGTTGATCAGTACTACAGCTATAGTCCCTCTTTTTAATACAATGTCAGCTAGCCATTTAAGTGTAAACTCGGACTTGGTTGAGTTATCTGAAGCCGCTAAAGTAGCGGGTTCTAGAACAGTATATATAGAAGAATCGGCTTACTGGGAACAGATGTGGATGAGTTACTTCTTAGGAAAAACTCGTTCTGTATTTATGTACCCGAATGAATATTATCAGCAAGGATATCTTTACTCTGATATGAGTCCCATGCCAGTATTTTCAACAGTGGAAGAAGGAGGTTTAGTCCTGACGCGGAATTGGCATGATGATTTCATGAACACCGATAAACTCCTTTGGACAAATAAGGTTTATTCATTAATACGTCCAGCGGGTAAAGTAGACAATACAAATGTTAGAATTCGTCTGTTAGAAAACTGGTGGTTTTTAGAAGAGTGGTGGGGGAATGCGTCGGATTCCAAAAGTTTCCGTTGGATGAAGCAAGATGCCACAATAAAACTCGAAAATGAAGAAAATAGACCTGTTGGATTAGCCTCAAAAATTAAATTTGTGCCGATTTTGCCAAAGACTACCGTTGATGTTTATCTGAATAATCGAATTGTTAAAACTATTAAGATTGACTCTAAACCTCAATTTTATAAGATTAATATCCAGGTAAAGGAAGGAGAAAATAAACTCCGATTTCATGTACGAGAAGGTGCTATTCAGCCGCCAGGAGATTTCCGAACGATTGCTTTGGGAGTTAATGCGATTCGTTTTAGTATGCAGGATTATAAATAATCCAATTTAATACAGTTCATATTGTAAAAAGGTGCAAGGAATAGAACCGTTATACACCGGAATCCGCCGCGATGCTTTTAATCCGACTCGCTTTGCCAACTGTTTATTCCCGGTTAAAATAAATGCTGTCCAGCCTTTAAACCGTTGTTTAAAGATATCGCCGAGTAATTTATATAAATCTCCCAATTCCTGAGCATTTCCCAATCGTTCTCCGTAAGGAGGATTGCAGATAATTATCCCGCGATCGCCTGGTGGTTCTAGTTGGGAAAGGTCTTGTTGAATAAAGGTGATCTGATCTAAAATGCCACAATGCTGGGCATTACTCCGGGCTTGGTTGAGGATATCCGCCTCGCGATCGCACCCTGTAATCGGTGCGGCTAATTCCTGGTACTGACAGGCTTTTGCCTGGTTGAGGACTTGTTGCCAAAGGGTGGGATTAAAGTCTAACCAACGCTCAAATCCAAACTGTTCTCGAAACAATCCAGGGGCAATATTTAAGCTGATTAAACTGGCTTCTAAGGGTAATGTTCCGGAACCACACATTGGGTCTAATAATGGCAAATTCGGCTGCCATTCTGCCAATTCTAAGAGTGCGGCGGCTAAGGTTTCTTTCAGGGGAGCAAGTCCCATGGCGGAGCGATATCCGCGTCGATGTAGACTGGTTCCTGAACTATCTAAACTGAGAATACAACGGTTTTGATGAATGTGAACATTGACTAACAAGTCAGGTTTTTCTATATTGACATTCGACCGTTTACCAAATTGGCTGCGTTGTTGATCGACGATCGCGTTTTTTACTTGCAGGGCGGTAAAGTGGCTATGATTAAGCTGTTTAGTCTTTCCGGTTGCATTTACGGCTAAGGTGTGCTGCGGTTTCAGATATTGCGCCCAGGGGATAGTTTGTACTCCCTGATAAAGTTGTTTCGCATTTGCACAAGGAAATTCGGCTAAAACGACGAGTACCCGGAAAATCGTTCTCGCCCAGAGGTTGACTCGATACATTAACGCTGTATCGCCCTGAAAATGCACTCCCGTAAAATCGGGATGCACCTCCTGCGCCCCCAGGTGTTCAAGTTCTTGCGCCGCAATGGGTTCTAATCCACGGGCGACTGTGGCAAAGTAGTGGTTCACGTTTTATGCAGGTGGGGACAATAAAAGTTAATGGCGGGGAGTGTCATTTGTCTTATGTCATTTGTCATACTCGCGCAAGCGAGAAGCAAGCTAAGTCTTATGTCATAAGTAGGGGCTGCTGCACAAAGTCCAAACCTTGATAAATAAAGGTGATTAGGAGGATTAACGGCACTTCCAGAACTTGTCGAGTGTTGGGTTGATTTTTAGCTTATAAAATCTCCCTTAACAAGGATTCAGTTAACAACGAGTCAGTGAATGAACCCGATTCATCCGAATCATCAAATAGCTGAGTCACGTAATCAAAGTTCCCCTCACCGACATTTTTCCGCAAGATGTTGATAATCGTTTCTGGGTTATCGTAGGGACCACTAATGTAACAGGGTTTACCGTTGCGACCCATTTGAAGTTTGGGTTGGCCACTCCACTTGCCTAAATGAAATCGCGATTGATGAAAATCTTGATGGGGTTTAAATCCTAATTGTTCGGCATAGTCTACGGCACTATACACGAGGGCTTGGGCTTGTTCAAGGGTAATTTTTTGAGGACCTTCGGGAAAGCCTTGATAGGCATAGTCTAGCATCTGTTTATATTCAACTGAATTCAGTTGACGCGGACCCATGGTATCTTTGACGCCGAGACACCATACATCTAGTAGGTAAGTACAAACGGTGAATCGGTCATACTTGGCTTTGCGCGTAATACAGACTAAGGCTAACCCTCGGTCAATATTTGCCTCGGTTTCTTCCATTGGATCAGGGTTTTCGTGGAGATAATAGTCCGCACAGTTGGCATTGACAAAGCATTCGACAACGGGATCTAGTTCTCCCGATGCGACACGAGCAAGTGTTTTTTCTTCCGCCTGTTCTTTGATATAGGCGGTGACTTCAGCCGCCCGTAATCCTAATTTGCGAGCAATTTGTTTCGGTGTTAAGTTGCGATCGCGTAATTCGGTGATTTCTTGTTTTTGTTCGGGTGTCATAGTTTTGTCCTTAGTCATTCGTCATTTGTCTTATGTCATTTGTTAGATTGATGAATCAGGGCGGGTTTTGTTGAGCAGTGCTCGGTGAGGTAGGGCGGGTTTTGTTGTTCATTTATCAGTGGGTAGGGCGGGTTTTGTTGTTCATTTATCGGTGGGTAGGGCGGGTTTTGTTGTTCATTTATCGGTGGGTAGGGCGGGTTTTGTTGTTCATTTATCGGTGAATAGCTGACTTTAGTCCCTAAACCCGCCCCTACAGATTCCCTAAACCCGCCCCTACAGATTCCCTAAACCCGCCCCTACAGATTCCCTAAACCCGCCCCTATAATTATGGCTAAACCCCCTCCTACCGCTATGCGTTTCATTGTTCAATCAATCTCCAGAAGCGATCATCTTCTGCGATCGCGTCAAAATCCAAATCCGTTCTGGCTTCCTCTCGATAGGCGGGATTCAGGGCGATCGCTTTTTCTAAGTTGTCGATACTTGAGCTTACCTGACGTTGTTGAGCATAGCCGATGGCTTTCTGGTAATAGGCGGGGGAATAATCGGGTTGAATGGCTAACGCCTGAGTATAACTGTCTAACGCTTCCTGATTACGTTTTAACTTCAGTAGCATATTTCCCTTGTATGTCCAAGCTTTATGGGAATCGGGCTTCAATTCGATCGCCTTCTCAAACGAGGTTACCGCTTCCTCATACCGTTCCAATACCGCCAAGGCTAAGCCGCGATTAAACCAGGCGACGCCATCATCGGGTTGCACTTGTACGGCTTTGTCAAAGGAATTATAGGCTTGTTCGTGTTGTTGCAGTGCGCCGAGTACCACACCCCGATTCACCCAGGCTTCATGGTACTCTGGGTTGAGTTCCAACGCCCGATCAAAGGAGGCGATCGCATCATCCCGGCGTTTCAATCGCCCTAGCATCATTCCCCGATTCAACCAGGCTTTATAATCCTCTGGCTGGATTTGAATCACTTTATTAAACGCCACTAACGCCCCTTCATAGCGCTGTAATTCTCGCAAAGCTAATCCGCGATAATACCAGCTATCCGGTGCTTCTGGGGCGAATTCTAGTCCCCGATCCAAGGATGCGATCGCGTCTTGATAGCGTTGTAATTCCCACAAGGCGACACCGCGCTGATGCCAGAGATTCGAGTTATCGGGTTGTAGTTCTAGGGCTTGATCATATCGTGCGATCGCCTCTTCATAGTCACCTTGGGCAAATAAATTATCCCCCTGATTAATATAATCCTTAACATTCAAGAAAAACTCTGGATGATTCTCATTCAATCGTTCCAATTGTTCCGTCAGGGGTTGGATTTGTTGCAGGACATCAGATAAGGCGGATTCGGCAATTTCTGTTGGCGTAATCTCTGCCAATTTTTGCAGGATTTCCTCTTTTTGCTGTTTAGCATCAGATTGGATATCTGTCAACTCCTCGGTTAACATAGATTCCAATTTTTCCAGGCTTTGGAATGCCTGATCTTTGCGTTCTTGAATGGCTGACTGGAATTGGGAAAATTGGCTGGTAAACTCGGTTTGGATTTGACTCAAACGTTGCAGGGTTTGGTCGCGGTTTTCTTGTACCCCTGATTGCGTCGTTGAAAGCTGATTGGTTACCTCCTGTTCCAATTTCTTCAAATTGCCCAAGGTTTGATCAATTTCTCCTTGAATTTGTGATTGCGATTGTTCCAGTTGGCGTGTCACCTCTTGGCGTAACCGTTCCACATCCTCAAAGGCTGTCGCTTGCTGTTGTTGCGCCTGTTGTTCGGCTTCAGTTTTAATCTCCGTCAATTGGGGTGAGAACTCTGAGGCGAGGCGTTGCAGATTCTCTAGAATGCTCTCCCGTTCTTGTTTCGTGGTGGTTTGCAGTTGGGTTAATTGCTGTTTAAACTCGGTTTCCGCCTGTTGCAAATTCTGTAAAATCGCCGCTTTTTGGTCGTCCAGTGACCCTTTCACTTGGTCAAGCTGGGGGGTAAACTCCGTCTGGAGTTTTTCTAAGTTCTGGAGAATCCTATCCCGTTGTTTTTGTGCCTCGTTTTGCAGTTGGGTTAGTTGCTTGCCAAACTGGGTTTCTGTTTTTTGCAAGCGCTGGATAATTGCGGCTTTTTCCGTTTCAGCCGCCTGTTTCAGTTTCGAGAGTTCTGGGGCAAATTCGCGACTCAGTTGTTCTAAACTTTGGAGAATTGCATCCCGTTGGCTTTGGGCTTGGTTAAACAGTTCCGCCAGTTGATTACTAAACGCGGTTTCTGAATTTTTCAGGTTTTCCACCACCCGATCTTTTTCGGCGTGGGTATCCTGTTGCAATTTTGCCAGTTCCGGCGTAAACTGGGCGCTTAATTGTTTCAGGTTCTCCAGAGTATCTGTTTGTTCCGATTCCACCTGAGAACGCAGTTGGGATAAATGATCAGAAAACTCGTTATCAACTTGGGCAAGGGCTTTTTGGGCATCTTTAATATGGGTATTTAAGTCCCGCAGGGCTTGTTGTTGAGAGTCCGAGAGTTCACTCAGAAGCTGGGATGACTCCTTCTGCTTCATGCCAATATCTTCATAGAAGTCATCGGCTTCTCGATTCAAATCATTAGCTAAATCTTCGGTACGTTCCAGAATCGCTTGTACCTGTTGATTCGCCTGATTAATCTTCCCTTCCAAGTCAGTTAATTCATTCAGATGCGCCCGCACCAAATCCGCCACCTCACGAATTACCGCCCGTCGCAACAGGAATAAGCCAACAATCGCCGCAATTAACAGCAGCGCCAAAACCGCCAAGAGGACATTAAACAGGGTGGTGGTGCGACTAAAGGCGCGATTAGCTTCCGCCTGCACCTGTTCTTGGATACGCTGTTCCTCCCGCAACTGTTCCAACTCTTCTTCCTCAGAATCAGAAAGCGCTTGAGATACTAGCGCATCTTGGGCGATGGATTGAGGCTGGATAACGCCAACAGACAATAGGATAGCCGAAAAGACGACCGTACTTAACGATAGGAATGCCAAAGTTACCGAATGTATGCGCTTCATCAGAACGTCCTTTGCCTATTGCTCTCCCGTTGCCATCTGATTTCTAACCTTACCTCAAAATCAGGTTTGTCGTTGCGCTTTCAGCTTGTAGTTGCGCTTTAGCGCCGACTCACCGTTGCGCTGTTCACCACATGTAGAGACGTACCCCGACTTCTAAATCCAGTCTAGATGTGTTCGTAATTCGGAAAATATCTCTAAGGCTGTCTGTAAATTAACCCTAGCCTCGGTGTAGTTTTCCTGTGCTTGTGCCAATAATCCTAAGTTGTGATAGGTGCTAGCTTGAGAATAGCGATCGCTAAATTCAATCTTAATATCCAAAGCTTGCTGATAGTAGCGTTTTGCCTGGTCATACTCCCGTAACTTTACAGCAATGTTTCCTAACTGGTGATAGGTGCTAGCTTGATTGTAGCGATCGCTAAATTCATTCTGAATATCCAGAGCCTGCTGATAGTAGGACTTTGCCTGCTCATATTCCCGCAACTCTTCAGCAACCACTCCTAAGTTGTGATAGGTGCTAGCTTGAGAGTAGCGATCACTAAATTCATTCTGAATATCCAAAGCCTGCTGATAGTAGCGTTTTGCCCGGTCATACTCCCCTAACTTTACAGCCACGTTTCCTAACTGATGATAGGTGGATGCTTGATTGTAGCGATCGCTAAATTCATTGTAAATATCCAAAGCCTGCTGATAGTAGCGCTTTGCCCAGTTATACTCCCCCAACTCTTCAACAACCACTCCTAAGTTATGATAGGTGCTAGCTTGAGAGTAGCAATCGCTAAATTCATTGTAAATATCCAAAGCCTGCTGATAGTAGTGCTTTGCCCAGTTATACTCCCGTAACTTTACAGCAACGTTTCCTAAGTTGTGATAAATGCTAGCTTGATTGTCGCGATCGCTAAATGCCAGGTAAATATTCAAAGCCGACTGATAATAGCACTTTGCCTGGTCATACTCCCGTAACCTTACAGCAACGTTTCCTAAGTTGTGATAAATGCTAGCTTGATTGTAGCGATCGCTAAATCCTATCTGAATATCAACAGCCTGCTGATAATAGCGCTTTGCCCGCTCATACTCCCGTAACTCTTCGGCAACCACTCCTAAGTTATGATAGGTGCTAGCTTGAGAGTAGCGATCGCTAAATTCATTGTAAATATCCAAAGCCTGCTGATAATAGCGCTTTGCCTGCTCATATTCCCGTAACCTTACAGCAACGTTTCCTAAGTTATGATAGGTGCTAGCTTGAGAGTAGCGATCGCTAAATTCATTGTAAATATCCAAAGCCTGCTGATAATAGCGCTTTGCCTGCTCATACTCCCGTAACTTTACTGTAACGTTTCCTAAGTTGTGATAAATGCTAGCTTGAGAGTAGCGATCGCTAAATTCATTGTAAATATCCAAAGCCTGCTGATAATAGCGCTTTGCCTGCTCATACTCCCGTAACTTTACCGTAACGTTTCCTAACTGATGATAGGTGGATACTTGATTGTCGCGATCGCTAAATTCCAGGTAAATATCTAGAGCCTGCTGATAGTAGCGCTTTGCCTGCTCATATTCCCATAACTTGACAGCAATGTTTCCTAACTGGTGATAGGTAGATGCTTGATTGTAGTGAGCGCTAAATTCATTGTAAATATCCAAAGCCTGCTGATAGTAGCGCTTTGCCTGCTCATACTCCCGTAACTTGACAGCAATGTTTCCTAACTGGTGATAGGTGGATGCTTGATTGTCGCGATCATCAATCTGTTGAGCAATCTCTAAGCATTGCTGATAAAATGCTTCTGCCTGTTGAAATTGTCTCAATTTCAGGTAAATCGTACCCAAATCAAATAATACCGTCGCTTCACTCTGCCGATCCGCCAATGTCTGGGAAAAGGTTAAAGATTGCTCATAACACTGAATTACCGCATCAAATTGGCGTTGCTGCTGATACGTCTGACCTAAATGCTTAAGCACCTTGACATGAAAGGCTAAATCATCCGGCTTCAATTTCAGTGCTTGCTCTAAATACTCCCTGGCGGCTTCCGGTTTTCCCTGATGCAAATACGCGACACCAAGCTGTTCTAAAATCGTTGTGTACTGTTCAAGATTTTCTCCCGTGGCATATTCTCCCGTTCGTTGATACTCCATTAAAAGACGCTGGAGTAATTCAACCTGTTCTGGCTGGGTATTATCAGGGGGATAATTGGCTTGACTCATACAGATATATCCCACGGGAGATAATGGATTGAATTCTATAGTAAAGGTTTCCGGACAAGAAAAGAACTACTCCAAGCACAGAGAATACCAAAGCCTTAGCTGGATTCAGGGATAGGAGTGACGCAAGCGTCACAGGCGGCGGCTGAGATGGTGGAGGGTGCATTGCTAGGGTTTATCGCACTTCTCGATTGGGTACAATACATCTTGGTAGAGACAGGGTGTGGGGTGTGGGGTGTAGTGCTTTCAAATAAGAACCGCTATATAATCGAGAATCGGTTCCTTTTGGGTTTACTCGAAAATTATTAGTTGCCCAATCTAGTTTTCTTCATCCGTGACAAAGACGCGCGATCGCAGAATCATGTCCCCCACTAAACCCTGTATCCCCATCCCACCACCTCTGATGATGTCAGAGGAGGGTTCATTTGCCCACCAGACACTGACGCAACGGTGGCCCACAATTATCCAACGGGCGATCGCCTCCAACAACTATCCCGCCTCGATTACCCAGAATCTGGAGAATCTACGTCAGGAATTGCCTTACGGAATCGTGCGATCGCTCAACTGTGAAACCCAACCGGATTTAGAGGCGTGGAATACCTATATGTCACCCTACCAGGGAAAACGCTGGATTGATATCCCCTGGTATCCCGCAGAAGTTTACCTCTATCGTCGCATCTTAGAAGCCACCCACTACTTTCAACCGGGAAAATGGCACCGAGTCGATCCCTTTGAACCGCAAAAACACAGCAGTTTGGCAAAGGTAATGTCCGCGATTGAGACAATGAGTGGGAAAATTAACACCTTTGTCGATTCCCAAGGACAATGGAAGCACATCGATTTAATCGCCCTCTTTTATTTTGCCCTTTGGGGGAATCGCATTGACTTAAGCTTATTTCCCACTGACGCGGGAGAGAGTCAGCGGATGAATATTGAAGCCTATCGTGAACAGGCAAATCTTTTAGTTGATCATACACCCCAAATTGCTGATCACATTGCTCACCTTAAGGGAGTTCGCATTGATTTAATTGTGGATAATGCTGGGTTTGAGTTGTTCTGTGATTTATGTGTAGCTGACTTTTTCGTCAACAGTGGAATTGCTCAACCTGTTTACTTACATCTGAAGCCTCACCCGGTATTGGTGTCTGATGCCATGATTAAGGATGTTGACCACACCATTAAGGTTCTCTGTCACCATAGCCATCAGGATGTCCAATCTTTAGGAAAACGCCTCCAGAATTATATTGACAACGGTAACATAATCTGCTGTGAGGATTCCTATTGGACAGCCCCCCTCGCCTTTTGGGATATGCCAGAATCATGGCGCAGTGAATTAAATCAATCCCAATTCGTGATGATTAAAGGGGATGCCAATTATCGCCGTTTACTGGGCGATCGCCAATGGGATTATACGACGCCATGGCAGGATATTGTCTGCTATTTTCCTGCACCATTAGCCGCCCTACGCACCTTTAAAGCTGAACTCGCCGCCGGATTACAACCGGATCAAATTGATAGACTCAATCAAGATGATCCACAATGGTTAACCAATGGACAATGGGGCGTCATTCAATTTTTCAACCCACGTAGGGTGCGTTAGCGAAGCGTAACGCACCTGGTTTGAGCTATACAAAACACGTCATACCAAATCCGGGTTAGCTACCCCCGTTATAACCCAGTCCGCGTAGGCGGACTTCGTTTGTGTAGCAGCGATTTTAATCGCCGTGGCAAAAGGGGGTTACTTTTCAAGGCGTTCCCTTCCCCAATCTAGTGCTGTCCGCACTGATGAAATAAAGCGTTGAATATTCTCAAGCGTAACGGCTGATTCACCGCCAACATAGGTTGAACCCACCTCCCCATTACCCTGACCTACATTTACCATAAATAGAATGTCAAACTCACCATCCTGTGGTGAACGAATTTCTCCGGATAATGCTTGTACTTGAAAACCAAGTTCCCAGGTAACGAAGGGTTCTGATTGGCTATCGGGATTATTTTGTAAACGGGTAATGTGATTTTCAAAATAGGCAATTAATTCCTGTAAATCCTTGATACTGATAAAAGTTTGAGGAGATTTAACAGAAACGTTAGCCAGTTGGGGATCTAGCCTAAATTCAAAAATGGCATCAAGATAGTCTTTAGTATGCTCTAGATGTGTGAGATTGAATAGAACTTGATATCCATCAGTTTTAAGAAGAGATTGGTTGCTCATTTTTTGTCTGTTGTATACGCTTGTTTTCGGGGATGGATGAAACATCAGTTAGCGGGATGGGGGTTAAAACCGTACCTTAGTCCAAGTCTTTCTAGTTCTTGGGGTCTAATATTCCGCAAACCCGTAACAATTCCTGCGTCTCCTACAATTACTACATTGTACAGTCTTCGTCTTGAGCGAGTTCGCTGGATATACACTGTCGCTCCGTCTTTTTGGGTAGTCTTGCGAGTATAGTTTTCAATGATATCGTCTACTAAGTCGAAGGGTTGGCTAAAACCGTGACGGAGAAGACTCTCTCGCGCATGGGTTGTTAGTCTTTGCCCTTTTGGGGTGGTAATCACCTGGCTCAGTTCGTGATTATCCGGATTTTCGCTCCCTTCATGATTCGTCACGTTAAATGGATCGGCTCCCCTGTTAACGGCAAACTGTGGAAATTAATCTGTATCGAGATTACTGGCTTTTGACTGATCGTTCAAGAGATTGTTGCTGATTCCTAATTGATCAGGCTTCCTTACTCTTTTGCCACCATAACCTGTTCAATAAACTGTTGCATCCGCTCAAAATGTGACCCTTGCCAATAAATCTGATCACAGGTTTGACAGCGATGAAATTCATCAATGGATTGTCGCGTTTGCTCCGGTAACTGATCTGCGATCGCGTCTTTTTCAACAGGTACTAATATCCCATTACAGCGGATACACCGATGAAAGGGTAAAATAGCATCAAATAAATTGAAGCGGCGCAAAACTTCAACGATTTGTTGATCGGGGTTTTTGGAGCGCACATAATACCCATACCTCACGATAGAACGCATCAGTAATCGGGTATCGCGAGTTAACAGAATCCGTTGCTCATCCGCAGAAACTTGGGCTAACTCTGGATCAGCGTAGTCATTGCGATACAGCGTATCAAACCCCAACAACCGCAACGCATTCGCTAATTTACCTAAATGAATATCTAGAACAAATCGATACTCTTGGGGTTCCGGGGGACTCACGCGAATGCTAGGATTGATTTCATCTAACACTGAAATTGGACAAACCGTGACGCGATCGCGATCGTGGACAATATAGGAAAAATCAACCGAGTCTCCATTCACCAAAATCGCATCTACTTCCGGGTGAGGTACTCCCAAGGATTCGATCATATCCTTAATCGAGGTTCGCCCTTTAAACTCATGAGGAAAACGAACATGACGCTTGTTTGGAGGCAAAAAATAATTCAATTCTGCCAGAAAATGAAATTCAGCAGTTGCCATGATAATCACCTTGATTCAAAACCAATTCTAACCACCTGTAGGGGCGGGTTTTACAACTATCCTTTGGGTTTGACCCCAATGTAACTAAACCCGCCCTGATCGCGTGATCAACTGTATGAAACCCACCCCGAATCTATTGCCGATCGCGTTCCAAATCACGGATAACTTTTTGCCAATACCAATCCTCGGAATGTCCCGGATTATTGCTTTTCACCTGATTCAATAATCGCTTCGCCACTTGCCAATCTCCCTGAACCATGCCAAAAAGCTGATACTGGAGTGTCGCAGAGGGTTTGTTTCCATCCGACAAGTCGCTAATATCAGACCAAGGAATCAATCCTCGCCCTGCTTGTTGTTGCTGAATCCGATCCAAGCTTCCCGTGGGAATCGATTCAATAAGCTGGCGCGTGTACTCGGTTTGGGGTTCCCGATAGATACTCTCCGCCGCATCGATTTCCTCGATTTTGCCCTTATTCATCACCATTATGCGATCGCTCATAAATTTGACCACACTCAAGTCATGGGAGATAAAGATATAGGTGAGATCAAAGTCACTCTGTAACTCTTTAAGCAGATTCAGCACCTGCGCCTGTACCGACACATCTAAGGCAGAAACTGATTCATCGCAGATAATAAACTTAGGTTCAAGTGCTAGCGCCCTAGCAATACAAACCCGTTGGCGTTGTCCCCCCGAAAACTCGTGGGGATAGCGGTTCATCGAATCTGGGTTTAACCCCACCCGTTCCAACAAATAAGCGGCGTGATCGCGACGCGCTTTGGCATTATCTCCCCATTTATGAATCACCAATGGTTCCATCACCGCATCCCCAATCTTCATCCGAGGATCAAGAGAACTAAAGGGATTCTGGAAAATAATTTGCATGTCTTGTCGAATTTGCCGCAAGCGCTTGCCTTTAAAATGGGTGATATTTTCATTGTCAAATGTTACCTTACCCTCCATCGGTTCAATTAAACGCAATAACGTTCGGGCAAGGGTGGATTTACCGCAGCCGGATTCCCCCACGAGTCCCACTGTTTCGCCTTTGTACACCTCAAAGGACACATCATTAACCGCCATAATATAGCGTTTGGTTTTGCCAAATACGTTGGATACAGGAAACCCCACCCGCAGATTTTTAACGGCAAGTAGGGGAGAGGCTGAGGCGTCAGCAACGGCAAGATTATCTCGCTGCACCTTTGCCCCATTTGCCTGATCAATCGTCGGAGATTTTTCGCGAATTTCTACCTTACCTTCCTCTGTTGTCACCTCCTCCATGAAGTCAGCCACAGTGGGTAAGTATTTTAACTGTTTTTCTAATGTCGGACGACAGGCTAATAATCCTTTGGTATAAGGATGCTGGGGATGAGAGAAAATCTGCCAGACATCGCTACTTTCAACAATATTTCCCCGATACATCACCGCTACACTGTCGGCAATTTCGGCAATCACGCCTAAGTCATGGGTGATGAAAATCATCGACATTCCTCGCTGATCCCGCAACTCCCGCAGCAAGTCCAGAATTGCCGCCTGTACGGTAACATCAAGGGCGGTGCTGGGTTCATCCGCAATCAGAATCTCCGGATCACAGGCAATTGCCATGGCAATCATCACCCGTTGCAATTGACCCCCGGATAGTTCATGGGGATAGCGTTTGAGCATTTCCTGTTTGCGCTGATTCAGGTACTGACTGATCACGCGATCTGTGGCGGCGTCGTCAGGATTTTCTTGCTCATACTCCAGCTTAAGTTCCTGATCACTGGGAATCAGCCGCACTTCTTGCAGCCGTGCGATCGCCTGACGCCGTGCTTCGCCTTGGGATATGTCCTGATGCTGTAAAATCGCCTCGATAAGCTGAAACCCAATCGTGTAGACGGGGTTGAGAGAACTCATTGGTTCCTGGAAGATCATCGAAATTTGACCCCCCCGAAACAAGCGTTTTCGTTCCTCACTCAGCGTCAACAACTCAATAGGTTGAGCGCGATCGGCTTGAGGTTTAAAATATATCTCCCCCTGGGTAATCTTACCGGGCATTGGCACTAACCCCATCACCGCCAGTGAGGTGACTGACTTTCCCGAACCCGACTCACCCACAATACCCAGGGTTTGCCCCCGTTTCACTTGAAAACTAATCCCATCAACAGCGAGGACTTCCTTTTCATCGGTTTTAAATTTGACTTGCAGGTTGCGAACGTCGAGAACGGTATCAGCCATGACACTCTAAAAACGAGAATTAACAAAAATTTTAACAAGCCAATGCCCTATCGTACCGCATCCCCATGATTCGGCGATCGTACTATGGAAGCGGAAGGGTCTATTGTTACTGAATTGACACAACTCATGACAACTCTAGTCAAATGGACAGTCGCCGACTATCATCGCCTCATTGAGACTGGTATTCTCAACCACCGTCGGGTTGAACTTTTGCAAGGAGAAGTCGTAGAAATGCCTCCAGAAGAACCGATTCATAGCTATGCAACCGAAGGGGGTGTTCACTATCTACGTTCACTGTTAAGGGGATTGGCGGTGGTGCGAGAAGCTCATCCAATTACCCTGGCTGATTCCGAACCCCAACCTGATGTCGCCATTGTCCAACCATCGCGACAACGATATCTCCAGCATCATCCCTATCCTCAGGACATTTTTTTGCTGATTGAAATCTCTCAGTCTACTTTGGACTATGATCTCAATGAGAAAAAGACAACCTATGCCTTGGCAGATATTCCAGAATACTGGGTGGTGAATCTCAAGGCAAATCAGATCCACGTCTTTCGACATCCTCAGCAAGGGGAATACTTGGAAACATTCGTGATCACTCAAGGCACTATTTTCCCCTTAGCATTTCCCACCATTGAGGTATCAATCAACCAATTTTTTGCCGATGTCTAATAGTCTAATGATGGAAAAATCAATAAATGTAGGGGCGGGTTTAGCCACTCAAACAACTTGTCACCAATCAATGAACAACAAAACCCGCCCTCCACACCGATAGCTCGTTCATAGCAATGAACAATGAACAGCCAGTAGGGTGGGTTAGGCGGAATTTAAATCGAAGCGATAACCATTTAATGCCGTATCCGCCGTAACCCACCGATGTTAACGGGGAAATAGATTATTTAATCAATATTTCAGAACTACATAGAGTATAGATGAAAACAGTATTTACGTTAGGACCCGCTAGTGAAAACAAACGCCTGATTACTCAGTTGTCCCAAACCGCCGATCGCTTTCGGCTGAATGTAGCCCATATTACAGCAGACGGCTTAAAAACCTGGTTAGAACGCTTAACCGAAATCTTCACCGAACAAGGTAAAACCTTACCCCTGGTTTTAGATTTACAAGGCGCGAAAATGCGAGTTGGCAGCTATCCCAGTTGTGACTATCTTCCTGAAAAAGTCAGATTATTTTTCGGTCAATCCTCTGATGATATCACACAAGTGCCGATTCCCGACAAAAACGTATTCAAGGAATTAAAAGTTGGTGATATTCTTTCGCTCAATGATGCCCGAATTCAACTCGAAGTTATCGCGATTCAGGATAAGAGTGCAACGGCTAAAGTTTTAACCAATGGCGGGTTAAGTGCCTACAAAGGGATTAATCGGGTGAATCATCCTATCCCTTTTAGCCAATTAAACCAACACGATCAGAAGGCGGTTGAGTTGGGGTTAACCTATCCCTTTGTTCAATTTGCCTGTTCCTTTGTCTTAGACGGTAAGGAAGTTTCAGCGATTCGCCAGCAAATAGGCGATCGCTATTTAATCGCCAAAATTGAACGCCCTGAAGCCATGCACCATCTCAGCCAACTGGATCAAGGGTTTGATGAATTGTGGTTCTGTCGCGGGGATTTGGGGGCGCAGGCGGGATTAAAGGCGTTAGGACAATTACAAGCCGCGTTTATTGCCCAGTTTCCTCAATTATCCAGCCCTAAGTTTCTCGCGGGTCAAGTCTTAGAATATATGACCCATTTTCCCCAACCTACCCGGAGTGAAGTTGTGCATTTATACGATATTCAACAGGCTGGATTTGATGGAATTGTGCTTTCTGATGAAATCGCCATTGGACAATATCCTGCACAAGTCGCCGAGTTTTTAGCCCACTTTTATGACCAATAACAAGACAGGGATGGGAGTTGCCCTATTGCCCCGTTCCATCCGACGTTTTCATCGCGAGGGGGTCGTCTATCGCCCAGTCTAACCCTCGGCGGCGATGATTGGGTTAGCGATCGCGTGGCGACAAAATCATTTCCATCCAACTCAGCAAAACTTTTTGCAGGTGGTTAGAGATATTGCTGATTCAGGTGATATCAAATAACAAAGGACAAGCTTCTTGCTGATCAAGCCCAGTTAGATAAAGAAAACTTTTCAATTTGATGTTTAAGTTTTAATAGTCTAAACATAGTCGGATTGAGGACGGGCAGAAAAACTCATGGGTAAATCCTGATTTGACCTGGGTTTGAGGTTGTAGTATGATGTTATCGTAATACTGTATTGTGTATTATTTGTAGGCAATTTTAAACCAATAATCCTTAAATGCCTTGATACTACGTTATTTTTTCCTCCTTCACCTCGGCAAAATTGAAATAATACAACTATATTGCACGCGCTAATTTTCTCGACCCATTCCCCGGTAAATTTGACAAAAAAGCTATTTTATGCATGATGCAACTGAATTAAGGTTTGAAGTTAATCGGGCTTGATCATACCTCAAGCCCACAAATGGGAGGAAACGAGGCTAAATTATCCGATTAAATCGGGTCTTCCGGACTTAGTGTGCTAAACTATCAGTTTTAATGAGCCAAGAAGCTTACCACACAGGAGCTGTAGCTTTTCACCGTCTTAAAACTCTCTTGAAATCCGGGTAAAAATGTTTAAAGCTATTGCTGTCCAATATTGCGGCAAATCAAACTAATAATTTAGCAAACTAACTACGGAAGACCCATATCATCATCGCATCCGATGTTGACAGCGTTTGAGGTAATGTTGCGCTACCTTATCCCCTGGATGAACCTGCAAACATTCACTAAACCGTTGAGCCGCGTCTGAGAGGCGATCGCGATAATATAAGAGTAACCCTTCCTCGAATGCCGTTTTCGTTACCAGCTTTGCTTTTCGCATCTGGGGCGGATCAGCGTCAAAGACTTCATAGACAGTTACTTTTTTGGCTTTCCCTTTCACATTCACCTTATCCACGAGACGCATCCCATAGTCACCGGGATTCGACAACTTCAAGAATGTATGGTGCGAGATTAATAGCCGTACTTGATAGATTTTCGTTAATTCTTCCAGGCGGGCAGCTAAATTCACCGCATCACTAATCACCGTGCTATCCATACGGGAAAATCCCCCCACGGTTCCCAGCATTAATTCCCCGGTATTGATTCCTATACCAATCTCGATGGCTGCATAGTCATAATTAGCCCGATGTTGGTTATATAAAGCTAGCCGCTCAAACATGGCAATTCCCGCCTGCACTGCTTGATCCGCATTGCCACTAAACAATGCCATAATTTCATCGCCAATATATTTATCGACAAAGCCATTATTTTCCCGAATGGCTGGTTCCATGCGACTTAAGAAGGCATTGATAAAATTAAAATTTTCACGGGGACTCATCTGTTCCGACAGCGCCGTAAAGTTACGAATATCGGCAAAGAGAACAGACATTTCCTGTTGAACGTGATCCCCCAGTTGCACATCCACAATACTTTTTTTCTGCAAAAACTGGAGAAATTGACTAGGAACAAACCGTTGATAGGCTTGATTGAGTTGAAACAGGTCACGGGTAAAGGCTTCCCGTTGTGCTTCCGCTTTTTTGCGATCGCGGATATCTTGAAAGGCAACCATCCCATAAGCTACCTTTCCCTGTTCCTCATAGATGGGAGTCCCCCACACCTCAATCGGGATAACCTGATCCCCTCGGTGAATTTCCACATCATCAACGGTGGAAGTTTTTCCCTGCAACGCCAGAAAAATAGGCATTTGCTGGGTGGGATAGAGTTGATCCGTTCCTGTGCGATAAGCTTGATACGCCTCAGCTAATTCTTCAACGGTAACAGCGTCTACAATGCCTTTGCCCAAAATCTGTTTAGCCGCTTCATTAGCATAGTAGGGTTTGCCGTGGGCATCGAGGATAAAAATCCCCACAGGTACGGCGTCTAAAAATTGCATCAATCTCCGCTCACTTTCACGCACCACTGCGTAAAGTTGAGCATTTTCTTTGGCAATTGTGGATAAACGCAGATGAGTTTTAATCCTGACCAAAAGTTTGTGTTTGGCAATCGGTTTGGTCAAATAATCATTCACGCCCACACTAAATCCTGCCACTAAGTCATTCACTTGCTCGTTTGCCGTCAACATCAACACGGGCAGTTCAGTAGGGGGATAGGATTCACGCAGTTTTTTACAAACATCATACCCCGTCATGCGTGGCATCATCGCATCGAGTAAAACCAGGTCAGGCTGAAAACCCTCTTTAAGGATATCTAAAGCTTCCTGACCATGGGAGGCTTGGGCAAGTTGATAATTTTCTAAGGATAAATAGTTGACGAGTATCTGACGATTCACTGTATCATCATCGACGATTAAAATTTTGAACGGGTTGATTAAGGGTTCGTCATCCTGGAGATTGTGGTGTTGTTTTAGCGTTAAGGCGGGTTGAGAAACTGTCAGCAACAGGGGACAATAATCACCGACACTAGGAGGTTGAATTACAGAGTAATTGGCACTGTAAACTGTCTTAGACATTGCCACGATTGACTCAACCGGATCGGGCTTAATGTCTGGAATTTGTCCGTCAAAAATTGGCAACGTAAACGTAAACTGAGAGCCGACGCCTAAGGTTGATTGCACCTCAATGGTTCCCCCATGCAACTCCACCAGCTTTTTCGTCAGGGCTAACCCTAACCCGGTGCCGCCATACTTACGCCCGAGAGAAGCCTCGCCTTGTTCAAAGGATTCAAAAATACGGTTGACTTGAGACTTGGGGATGCCAATTCCTGTGTCAGATACGGTAATGGCTAGCATTTTGAATGTTGACCCTTCGCAACCCTCGATGGCATGGTTTTGACCCTTCACTTCGCTTATCGGGAAACGATTTGGTAGAGGCGGGTTTAGGGAATTCGCGCCAGGGGTTGACGATAACGTTGGTTCCAAAACCATGCTGACTGAGCCTTCCCTTCGTTCCAGGACATAGTTTTGAGTTAACGTCTCCATGTTGCCATTGCCCCACTGCACCTGGGCACCTCTACCCTCTAACATCTGCCTTGAACTCACCAATTGAGCCGAAATTTTGACCGTTCCTCTATCAGTAAACTTAATCGCATTATCCACTAGGTTTTGCAAAATCTGCTGCACCCGATTTTCATCGGCATAAGCGATAGGTAAGTCCGGAGAAATGGCATTAATTAGTTGTAACTCTTGACCACCAATCAGCGGATAACTAAGTCGGAGAACCACCTCCGCTATTTCTCGTACCCCCACGGGCTGTTGCTGGAGTTGAATGTCTTGGTGTCTGAGTCTGGCAAAATCGAGAATGTCATTAACTAAGTTGGATAAACGTCGCCCCGTGGCGATAATTGTACCTAAATTGATCCGAGTTTGTAAGGGTAACTCTCCGGTAGCACCATCGATTAAGGATTCAGCAATGCCGACAATGCCATGGAGAGGAGTACGAAGTTGGTGGGATGTATTTGCCAGAAATTCATCTTTGAGCTTGTCTAGGCGCTGCCAAGCGGCATTTTGATACTCTTTGACTTCCAGTTCTTGGGTAAAACGCATCCGTTCGGCTTCGGCTTTTTTGCGCTCTGTGATGTCGTTGAGAACGGCAATGGCATAGATAATTTCACCCTGTTCATCCAGGATAGGTTTGCTCCACGTCTCAATCGGAATAATCTGGTCGTCTTGGTGAATTTCAATATCATGGACAATAGACCGTTGTCCCTGCAAAGCGCGAACAATCGGTAAGTTTTCAGTCGGATAAAATTGATCAGTTCCGGCGATATACCAGTGATGAACGGCACAAAAATTATCCGCGATCGCGTCGGGGCTGAAGGTTTGTCCCATAAACCGTTGTGCCTTATCGTTGGTATAATAAAATTTTCCCTGAGCATCAACCACCACGATACCAACAGGTACGGTTTCTAAAATTTGAGCTAACTGTTTCTCACTTTTCGCCAATGCCTCATTTAAGCGGTTCATCTGATGATTCTGGTCTTTGAGAGTGGCAAAGGATTGGTTTAATTGATCCGCCATTTGATTAAAGGCGGCGCTGAGACTACCTAGTTCAGCGTTACGATGAACCTCAATTTTTTGCTCCCATTCCCCATTGGCAATGGCGTTGGCGGCTTGATTTAAGCGCTGGATGGGTTGAATGATCCAGTGGGCGGTACTAATACCAACTCCCGTGGCGATGATCAGGGCAACTAAACAGAGTAGGATTGTGACTTGCGTATTATCATGAATGTGGTGCATGAAGTCAGCTTCAGGGACAACCACGACAATTAACCAGTCTAAGCCGTGGCTATCTCGTAAGGGCATGACTTGTAAAAATTGCCGCTGTCCCTGACGTTTAAAGTCTAGGTGTTGGGACGCTTGAATCCCATTGAAGTCGCCAAACTGTTGCGTTAAATAGTTGGCGCTGGCTTGAATTAACGGATCACGACTTTGGCTGGCTTTTAACCGAGTAATTTGATTTTGGTTATGTTGAAAGGGCGGTTCTGGGGTGGATGTGGCGACTAATAAACCTGAACGTTCCATAATAAACAGGCGTCCCGATTTACCGATTTTTAGCGTTTGCAGGAAATCACTAATCGTGGAGAGACGTAGGGTTGTGTTTAAGACGCCCTGAACCTGCTGATTGCTGTCGTAGACAGGTTGAATAGCGCTGATTAGCAACGTGCGATCGCCTTCGCCAAAAAGGGGGAAAATATCACTCCAGGTGGGTTGACCCGCTTGCAAGGCGGCTTTATACCAAGGGCGCAGGCGGGGGTCGTAATTTGTGGTACTCTCGATCAGGGTTTTGCGATCGCCTTCACTGTGGGTGCTATAAGTATAGAAATCAAAATCTGTCCCAGGATTCGCTTGGATAATCACCAATTGATCCCGATTTCGTCGCCCCGCCGCAATCAGTCCTCGCTGTTCATTCGCCACACCAATATAACTCACAGCATCAAATCGTTGCACTTGTCGCCACAAATGCTGTTCCCAGGGTTGCAAGTTGTCTAGCGTCAAGTTTCCTAAGCGAATCGCATCTTGATTACTCTGATTAATCTGATGGGGAATCGCTAAATATCGCTCCAAACGATCCTTAATATGAACTGTAATTTCATCTTGTAATTGAGTCGCTACCTCATTCACCGCCCGCTTTCCGTGGCGAAAGGATAACCAGCCAATTACGCCGACTGTGGCAAAAATTTGCACCAGAAAGGGAACTACGAATACTGTTCGTAGAGGCACATTCGTTAAATTTTTGTCAATTAGGCGCTTGAGAGATCGCATTGACATGAGAGTCCCTTGGAGATCGCTAAAGTTAAGGACATAAACCCTACATTTTTAAAGCAGAAGTTAATCCTTTTTTTATGCCGTTCAACCCCAATTAGCGATGCACCCAATAGATTCAATCCATAAACGATTGAAATAGTTTGAGGGTAAAACTTACAAAAGGTGTTTTTATTGAATAAGTATGGTTTTGCCAAACGTCTGAACAGCATTCACTCAACCTTCACGGCGAACGTTTCCCACCTGTCGCATTCACCGGAAAGCTTGATAGTTCAGCACTTTTGACTTTTGTACAGAACCTAGTCGCCTCTGTAGCTTTAAGGTAGCGGTACTAGACAGAACTGACAAATTCAATCCTTTTGCCTCTCTCGCTCAAAGCCATTATTGTGTTATACTAGCGTATTACTTGTATTACAGCATTCCTATAATATGCCAATTCGCTCATAGCAGCAACTCTCTAACGGTAGAGAAAATCCAATGTTGTCAGCTAGACCTGATTGGAACGTAAGTAGGGGCGGGTTTAGGAACTCAATTGACGGGCAAATCAATAAATGTCATACAAAACCCGCCCTTCCTTCTTGCAGGCGGGTTTAGGAACTCAATTGATGGGTAAATCAATAAATGTCATACAAAACCCGCCCTCCCTTCTTGCAGGCGGGTTGAGGAACTCAATTGACGGGCAAATTAATAAATGTCATACAAAACCCGCCCTTCCCCCGTATTGAACCTAACCGATAACCTCAATCCCAAATCCACTCACGGTTAAAAAAAGGGCGGGTTTTGTTGTTTTGTTT
>NZ_JAVJUO010000118.1:0-30756 GCF_040220555.1 Coleofasciculus sp. C1-SOL-03 | reverse complement strand
CAGTCGGTCTGTCGGGGAGTAAGTCATGGGGCTGCTCTAGATAAGTGGCGAAAAACTCGTCAGAGTTGTAACTAGGAATGTCCTATTGTGAGGTAGGAAGCCTACTCCATAATCTTCGATTTGGTGTAGGAGGATGTCACTATGAAGCTAAAGCAGATCAGTCCTTCAGACACCGTGGCTCCTGGCTACGTTGCTGTGGTTGAATTTGGTACTCCCAAAGCCCATATCGTTGAAAAATGCAGGACATAGAAACTCTTCACCGAGAAGCAATGGAATTGGTAGACCAGGCGGTCTTAGCCCGTCAACGGGGCGATGCTAAGGCAATGCGAGAGTTTTCTCGATCCGCCTTTGCCAAAGAACGGGCAGCGGCTGATTTAGTTGCCAATCAACTTGACCTAGAACCCACCCGCTCTGTTTTACACCGCAGCGCCGCCGTTCTTGTCTTAGAGTGTGGTGAACTTCGAGAAGCCGAACGACTGATTGGACGGGCGCTAGCTGGCAATCCACCCGATGATATTGTTGACGAACTCCCCGATCTGCTTCTGGAAGAGATTTACTCTCAGCGCCAAGTTATAGGGCGCTAATACGGATGACAATAAAACTGTACTTGATCCGTCATGGCATCGCTGCCGATCGCGAAGACTATGCCAACGATGATGATCGTCCCCTAACCAGCAAGGGGCGTAAGAGAACCACTAAAGTCGCCAAGCAACTGCGCGATCGCGGTTTGCATTTTGACCATATATTAACCAGTCCCTTAGTCCGAGCGCAAGAAACCGCTGCGATTCTGCAAGAGGTTGGTTTAGGTGAGCAACTCGACGAATTTCCCAGCCTTGCGCCTGATGGGGATATCCATACCTGGGTCAATTGGCTGGAAGAATGGCGTCAAAACCGGAACCGAGAAAACTGTTTGGCGTTAGTCGGTCATCAACCGGATTTAGGCAATTGGGCAGAACTGCTACTCTGGGGAGAAGCACAGGAAAAACTCGTCCTCAAGAAAGCGGGCGTGATCGGGTTAAACCTGAAAGAAACGGGAGTACCCCTGGGGCGAAGTGAGCTATTTTTGCTAACCTCTCCAAAATGGCTGATCTAAGCGATCCTTAAGAATTTTTGTAACACACACTACTAATCTCCCAGTTTCTGGTAAGTTAGCCTGAGAACACTTCAGATGTCTCTACTCCGGAAACGGAAGCGCCCTTAACCGGGCAACTAAACAAACCATATCGTAAAGGTTAAAAGCACGAGTCTATGACTGTCTGCGAGTATAAACCAGGTTTAGAAGGCATTCCCGCTGCCCAATCCAGTATCAGCTATGTTGATGGGAAACAGGGAATATTAGAGTATCGCGGTATTCGGATTGAAGAACTCGCTACAAAAAGCACGTTCTTAGAAACCGCCTATCTCCTGATTTGGGGTGAGCTACCAACCAAGGAGGAGCTAGAAGCGTTTAAGACGGACATTCTTTACCATCGACGGATTAAATATCGGATTCGGGACATGATGAAATGTTTCCCGGAAACCGGACATCCGATGGATGCATTGCAAGCCTCTGCAGCAGCGCTGGGTCTGTTTTACTCAAAACGCGCTCTCCCCGCTCCCAGTTATATCCGGGAAGCAGTTGTACGCTTGTTGGCGAAAATCCCGACAATGGTGGCAGCATTTAAGCTAATGCGGAAGGGGAATGACCCAGTAAAGCCGAATGATGATTTAGACTATTCGGCTAATTTCCTGTATATGCTCACCGAGCAAGAACCTGACCCCCTAGAGGCTCACGTCTTTGATGTTTGCTTAACCCTCCACGCGGAACATACCATCAATGCGTCTACATTCTCAGCCATGGTAACAGCTTCGACGCTGACTGACCCCTATGCGGTCATTGCATCAGCGGTTGGTACCCTCGCCGGTCCTTTGCATGGGGGGGCGAATGAAGAAGTGATTTCCATGCTCGAAGAAATTGGTTCGGTGGAAAATGTACGTCCCTATCTAGAGGATTGCTTGCAGCGCAAGGCAAAAATCATGGGATTTGGTCACCGCGTTTATAAGGTGAAAGATCCACGCGCCACGATTCTTCAGAATTTAGCCGAACAATTGTTTGAGAAGTTTGGCTCTGATAAATACTACGAAATTGCCGTGGAATTAGAACAGGCGGTCGAAGAAAAACTGGGATATAAAGGAATTTACGCCAATGTAGATTTCTATTCCGGTTTGGTGTATCGGAAACTCGGCATCCCCACCGACTTGTTTACGCCGATATTCGCGATCGCCCGGGTAGCCGGTTGGCTGGCGCACTGGAAGGAACAACTAGGAGAAAACCGGATTTTCCGACCTACCCAGATTTATACCGGCAATCACGGTGTCACTTATGTTCCCATCCAGGAACGGACATCACAAATTCCCTTAGTGTGAAACAGGTTGATCGCTTCTCCCCAACACTAGAGTCAAAGGAGGAGCGATCGCACTCCAGAGAATGTTTTAACCTGCCTTAGTAAGGCTAAATGTATCATTGCTTCCCCTGCTTCCAGACGTAGCATGCTACGTCTCTACATTGCTTCCCCTGCTTCCTACCCCACCCCTCACAAGGGTAGGTTTTTTAAGATGGGGGTTTAGGTAAGACTTAGAAGACAGGTAGACCAGTAGACAAGGAAGAGTGAGAACGGAAAATCGGGCGTTTCGGCTTTTAGAAGCGAGTTTGACCGAACCTAATTTTGTACGGTTTTTCCCCCTTGTCTTCTTTCCATCCTTGTCCTCCTTGTCTTGTCCCAACCATAAAATAAAAAACCTACACCTGTCAGCTCCCCCTGCTCCCCCAGCTTCCCCTGCTTCAAGAGCTCCCCCTCACCGCAGCACTTATTCAGCAGCCCCTAGCTTAGTCTTGAACCCACACGGAAACGGAACCACCGTTACACCGAAACTCTGCCCATCCCCATTCATTGGTGTAAATGGGTTCCTTGATATGTTCGGTTAAATCATAGAACTTGGCATTCGGTTTCCCCACTTCCATCCACTTATAACCTGGCACACTATCACTCATAATTACCGCCATGGCTTTCGGATGAGCGTGATCCCCTAAGCGCGTCCAACCAATTGTATTGTAGTGATCAAAGTAATCGTATTGATCCCCATAAGCATACTCTTTGCGAGCATAGAGGAGTTTGTCAATAATCCAACGGTGAGAGGGAAGAAAAATCTTATACCGATTGCCATCTTTGCCATAATCCTCGTATTCTGCACCGTAATAATCGGCATAAAATACACAAGGATACCCCTCACGGCGTAATAGAATGATCGCATACGCTAAGGGCTTAAACCAGGGTTCTACGGGGGCTTCTAATGACTGTAACGGTTGCGAATCATGGTTTTCCACAAATGTAACGGCATGGGTGGGACGTTGCTGCATCAACGTGCCATTGAGGATACTCCCCATGTCATAATGTCCACCGGAACGACTGGCGTAATGGAAATTGTAGTGGAGTGGTACATCAAAGACCGACATTTTGCCATTAATAGAATTGATATACCAATGCAAGGTATCAATATTGTTGTACCAATATTCACCCACCACAAACAAATCTTTACCCGCATGATATCGCATCTCATCTAACCATTGCGGGAAAAACCAGGAGGAAATATGTTTAATCGCATCCAGACGGAAACCATCCGCGCCTGTGGTATCCAGATACCATTTACCCCAACGAGTCACTTCATCGCGCACCTCTTGACTCTGGAAATCCAGATCACATCCCATTAAATAGGCGAAATTCCCTTTTTCTAACGCCACATAATCATCAAAGACTTTTCCCTCAAACAGATAAAGCGTGTTCAGTTCCTTGGTGAAATCATCGTAATCCACTGCATCAAAATGCCACCAATGCCATTCAAAGTTAGAATATTTCCCCTGACGCCCCGGAAACTTAAAATGAGAATAGGCTTTGATATCTCGTGTCCAGCCTTTGGGATGCAGGCGATCATATTCATTAAAGGGAGTAGCGCGGGCAATCTCTGTCCCTTCACCCCCCATACGATGATTCAGAACCGTATCAGCGTAGGCTTGTATTCCTGATTCGTGTAAGGCGTTTATCGCGGCTAAATATTGTTCGCGAGTCCCGTATTTGGTGCGAACAGTGCCATGTTGATCAAATTCCCCTAGATCATACATATCATACACGGCGTAGCCGACATCATAAGTGCCTCCCATTCCTTTGTAGGCTGGAGGTAGCCACAATGCGGTGAATCCTGCATCGGCTAATTCTTGTGCCTTAGTTTTAACGTCATTCCACAGGATCAGATTGGGATCAATATACCATTGGAAATATTGCATCATTGTGCCATTAATTGACATGTTGAGCCTCTCTTTTTTTTTACAGCGGATAAGGAAAACATTAGTTCCCTACCCTTGACAAGGGGAGGGTTAGGGAGGGGTTTATCTCAAGGTATTGGAGATGTTTTCGCTTAAGTTGAATGGCACTGACTGAAGGTTGGTGGGCAATGCCCACCCTACGGTCTATCAAAAGTTTTGGTGATCCAAAAATGCTTAGTTCAATGCCATTGAGCTTCCGTTAACATCAAGGCGTGAAACCCACTCCGACAAAAAAACAATCCTTTAGGACACAAACCGAATCACTTCACCCGAACTAGCGGAACCATAACTGACCATTGCTACCTCCTGCCCAGCAGAATCAATTAAGGCAATAATACCCGAACTATTCCCCAATTGCATAGTCGTATAATTGGCTCGCGAAATGGTAAACCGCTTGACTTCCTGCGGTTGCAGCGTGCCACTAATATCTTCCGGACGGTCTAATTTATCTTGCAGTTTCCAACCCGATAAATCAATCGGATTACTCGTGGTATTCTTTAACTCAACCCACTCATTCCCCTGATCACTGCCTTCTGGATTGGGTTGGGTGGCGAAAATAACCACATTACCGTTGTTGTTTGTCACTTCATCAATTGGCTCAACAACGGGTTCATCAGTGTCCGGTGTTTCTTCGTCATCCATTGCCAAGAAAATGGGGAAAAATGAACGAATAAATTCACCACGACTGCCATTGGGATTCGTGCTGCGATACAAGACTAAATTATAGGTAGCGTCATTAATGGTAATCCGGCGCTTATCTGTAATTTTGCCATGAACACTTTCGTAATAGGCAACCGTTGCCATTGCCATTTCACATTCGGGACTTGGACCGACAAAGAAGCCGCCTTTGGGTTTAAACAGTTTGGCAATCACGTTTCCTTGCATATTAATTACTTTTTTGGTCATCTGCAAGGTGACAACATTGGGATTTTGGGAACCATCCTCTCCTTTTACGTCATACTTGTAGCCTAAATAATTGACCCGCTGATTTTTTTCATCCAGGTAAAACTTCACCCATGAGTGATAACCGGAAATTTTGCCAAAGTTTTCTTTTTTACTTCCCGAATGGATATCGAACTTACCTTCACCGACAAACACATGTTCAAAGCCAGAGGCAAACTCAGTCGATTTGCCGCCATAGTGATTCGTATAAAGTTCAAACCAGATCCGCTGTAACTTGGTGCGGAATTCTTCTTCGGAAAAACTTTCGCCTAAGTTTTGATTGATATAAGTCCGGGCAAGCTGCATGGGCTTGGTTTTGATTATTTTTACCAAAAACGCTTGCTGTTCTTGGACTTCTTCCTCGTTCGTCTTTTCGGGTTCAGCCACACGAAGGGCGTAGTTATCTAAAAGTTGTATAAAGCTGGAATAGGTACGATCTTTGTCAAAGAGTTTCGCTTCATTCACTTTATAGAAGAGAGGATGAGTGGCTAGATCAATTTCTCGTTTCCCCGCCGCTTTCACCTGTTCATCTAACAAAATATCAGCCTCTGGGTTTTCCCAGTCGCCGGAACTGTTGCGGGGACTAACTGAGAATTGATTCTCATCGTGTTCCCACAGTAGCTGATAAATCGCATCGGCGGTTAGATCAAGAGATTCCGGGGGAAAGGTGGGTTCTTCTCCGGTTCCTGGTGTTCCTGGCGTATCGTCCTCTTGGGTAGATACAGGATAGGCAATCCAGGCGACAGCTTCATCTAGATGCGCCCCATCCGCCGAACGTCCCCCGACGACGACTTCATCAAAGCGAATCTCGAATCCTTCTGGGGTAACATGGCGAAGTCTTAATCCTGGAGTTTCATGTCCGTTATAGGTTTGGGTCATCGGGATAACCGCGACTTGGGTATCCTGAGGAAACGGCGGATCAAATTTAACGGTATGCCATGTGTTAGATTGGCGATCAGCTTTTAAGGCGGGAATAATGCCAACTCGTTGTTGTGATAAGAGGGGGGATTGAGTTGTCATAATTTTTCTCCTGAATGTGAATAAAGGGTCAACCTTTAACTGGATCTTGTCCTATTGGTAATAGGTTTCAACTTACCGTTAGGTGGGCAAGAATAAGAAACGATACTATCACGGTGTCAAGGGTTATAACTCTTGCCCACCCTACATAGAACGGCGTTTGTTTCCTCTAAGAATGAGTCAACCGATTTGCCGTCCTTTTGTCAATTAAATTAAAGATTTGCTTAATCTTCTAGGCGAATCGAGGCAACGACTTGTCCGTGATCCGACTTCCATTTTTCCAAATCTTCGTAACTCAAGGTTTCATCGATGAGATGATCGTTATAAACAGAAACATACGTCACCTTGCCGATGCGATCCGGATTTTGTGCCACTAATTCTTCACTTACCATAATATGATCGAGACTCTCGTAGTACCCGTTGTAGATATGGGTGTAGTAGAAATCACCATAACTCTGACGCGCTTGAATGTCCTTGACACTATAAAGCAGTACGTCCCAGATTTCCTGCTTTTGGGCAAATCTTAGTTTTTCCCAAGGGGGTTCACCGGAAATAATTTTACTGGTTACGGCTAAACCACTATCATTTAAATCGCCGATGACAATGACTGGACGTTTGCGGTTTTGCAGCGTTTCCATGAGAATTACCCGTAACGCCGTGGCTTCAGCCGCCCGACGCAGTAACGCCCTGGCTTGTCCCTTGGCTTTTTCCACGGGGTCACTGCGATCGGCATCTTCAGGTATGATAGGGCGTTTAGACTTAAGATGAGCCACAAATACAGTACATTCAACCGTATCACTTAAGGCAAGATCCACCGATAACAGGGGACGGGAAAAGCTATGCAGCGGAATGGCTGTCCCTTCTATATCGATACGTGCCTTGTCGGGGAATTCGGTGAAGATTTGATGGTTGAGAACTGGGATTTTTGACAGCAGCGCTACGGTTGGTTTGTCCCCGGTGGGATTGGCGGTAATTAGATTAGCATTGGCACAGTCTGGGGTTTCTGCGAGGATTTCTCGCAAGGCTTCCTCATGAAACAGTTCCTGGAACCCGATGATATCGGCGTCCATTTGTTCGATTTGACGGGCAATCCAGGTTTTTTTGCGCTGATAAACCTCTGGGCTATATTTATTGGTGTCGTAATAGGTGACATTGGGTAGAACTAGGTTATAAAGGTTGAATGTGCCAACGTTCAGTGTTTTCTGGCGAACTGGACGTTTTGAGGGTGTTTCCGGTTGCGATGCACAACTACCACAAATAACTTTTTCTAGAACATCTTCAAAGCCTTTGAGGGTGTCTTGGTCGGTAAAGGCTTGTCCCCCGGTTTCTGATGCGACTCTGGCGTATTCGCTTTGGATACTCTCTCGATGTTTACTCTTAGATTTACCCAAATAGGTGTGAATGGTGACATTGGCGGCTTTAGCTTGGGATATGGCGCGATTTGCGGCTTCAATATCCTCTTGGGTGGTTTGAGGACCTCCGGCTTCTAAGGCTTCATCCCCTAGATAAAAAATTGCCCGGGCGGCATCCTCGCGCCAGTTAAAATGATTGGCAATATCTTCAAGGGTACGGGCGGCGTCTTCTTGGGCACCTGCATCTTTGAGTTCACCGCGTTTTCTTGCCCGAATTTCAGTTTCCGGCGCGTTGCATTCTTGGATTAGATAGTCGCGAATTCGGCGGCTAAAATTGGTATTTTTCCAAGTCCCTTCGATGCCAAACCATTCGGTGCGTAAATCGGACGGACAGCTAGAACTAGCGGCTTGAATCGCAGCGGTGGCGGCTTGACTTAGGGCTTGGGCTTCATCTCGCATTGAGGGACTGGTGTCGATGACGATAACTAAATCGACGGGCGGAATTGAATGGGTTGAATTGGTCATGTTGTTTTTGAATAAACGGTGAAGAAATAGTCTCTGTTACCGAGGGGTGGAGATAGGGCGACCCGAGTGAATTAAGTGGACGAGTGTTGTTAATTGATGCGGCGGGTCGCCCCTACAGGTCTTTAAAGAGGGATTTTTTGTTACCGAGGGGTGGAGATAGGGCGACCCGAGTGAATTGAGTGGACGAGTGTTGTTAATTGATGCAGCGGGTCGCCCCTACCGATCTTGAACACAAAATCAGTTATAATGTGGCGGCGAATTGTTCAATTTGTTGAATCACCTCATCAACGGAATCGGTAATCGCCAACAGTGAACTGTATTCTCTCCCCGCCGCTAATTGCGCCAATAACGGAAACACGGGTTTTTTACATTTCCAGTACTCTTCGCCTAAGAAAATCATCGGACTCACCACACCAAAGGAGTTGTAATGGTTCTGACAAGCGTCTTGGAAGATTTCTTGAATGGTTCCGGCACTCCCTGGAGAATAGATTACCCCATATTTGGCGATCGCGAGTAACCCTTCTTCCCGGATACTATTGGCAAAGAGTTTGGCGATGTGGGTGGCGAAAATGGTGGGTGGTTCGTGACCATATAACCAGGTGGGAATGCCTAAACTCTCTGGATATTGCCCATTTTTATCCTGAAGTGGGTATTTTTGTTTCACCGCAAAGGCGGTATCTAACCATTGTTCCATTGGCTGATAAATCGGTGCAGCCGCTAGAATCTCCACCGCATCCTCCAATTCCACCTGGGAACGATAGGCAAACCATGCGCCTAAATGAGTGGCTTCCATGGCACCGGGTCCGCCACCACTGGTCATTAAATAACCCCGACGGGTCAATTCTCCAGAAATTTGCGCCACTTTGATATAGTTGGGGTCACTCCGTTTTAGGGAATGTCCGCCCATCATTGCCACAACTTTTCGCCCATCAATCAGTTCTTCTAAAGCATCGGTAATCGCATGATCATGTAACCGTTGGGCGAGGGTTTCTAGAATACTGGCGGGGTGATCTTTGCCATTGTTGACATAATGGTCATAGACTCGACCATCCAGGGTATGACCATAGCTTCCTGTTACTCCAACTTGATAATCGCCCATTAATTCATCGGGAGAATAAAGGCGATTACGATACGCATTGTAGGGAACATAGGTCAAGGGCGGAAAAACTAATCCACCCGTGTTTAAAATATAGGTTAAAGTATCGGGTGTCAAGCGACAGCCTAAAAAGACGGTGTTGGTCAAATCGTACTTTTTTAATGTCTCAGCATAAGCGGTTAAATCTAAGCTTTGAAACACCACATTCGCCAGACTCTCTTTATCTTGAAGATACTGATCAAATTCCTCTAGGGATTCAATTTCTACCGGAATAATTAGATTCGGTTGGCGATGAGTGGCTGACGGCTGAGGTTGACGTGACATGTTGTTTTGGAATAAACAGCAATAAACATTATCTATTACCGAGGGGTGAAGATGGGGCGATCCGAGTTTATTGAGTGGATGGGAGTTGTTCATGGAGGGGAAATGTTCCTTGCCGATTCCCTCCCCTTGATCAGGGGAGGGTTAGGGTGGGGTCAGATCAAGGTATTGCTTTCTTTTCCACCTTAAGTTGACACCAATGTGCAGCGGGTCGCCCCTACATCCTGTTAATTGCCGTTCATTCTAACATCATTGATTATTTTATTCGCCAACTGTTTCTCTGGAAACTTGAGTCGTATTAACGGGACAAGCCGGACTCGCATCAACCTCTTCCACCTTCCTGACTTTGCGAATAATCGTGATTTCTTCTTCCCGCCGAACCACAGTGCGAACCGGGGTAACACAAACAATATCCCTCGCCGGATCACGTCCGAAACTGTCAAAACTTAACGTGGCGAAATTTCCTACACTGACAGAACCGGGGCGTTGGCTGCGGTAAGCTTCATCCACTTCGACTTCAACTTTTTTACCGGATTTGTCTGACGGTGTTTCTGGTGATGAATCGGTATCTAACCCTAATTTATTTTTAACTTTTTCTTTTTCTGCAACTAAGTGAGTTAAGCTGACAGGTTCAATGGCTAAAACAACTTGCCCTTGGTTATCGTCCTTATAGGTGTCAAAGAATAATCCACAAACCGTTGTCTTTTCTTTAACCTCAAGGGGAATAAAGTCCTCATACCCATTCAGCGATAGCCAGCTTTGTTCGACTTCAATACCTGTGAGTTTAGTGATGAATTTGCCCCCTTTGACCCAAAGGATTGCCCAGGGTTCTAATTTAAACTTTTGTTCTCCTGACCAATACTGGGCATTTCCTTCGCGGATTGTCACTTTATAGGTTCCCGGTTCGAGATCAATATAGTTGGTCTGCCATTGCTGGAGACTCCTCAAGTTGTCCGGATTCAACAAATGACAATTGGTTGTACTATCAACGGTTAGGGTTTGAGGCGTTGTCGTCGATTTGTTGTCTGTAATGGAGAGGGTAACTGATCCACTGTTATCGGTGTTATTGATATCAAAGAATAAGGCACAAACAACCGCTTGACCTTTGACTTCTAAACCTAACGGATCATCATAGCCATTCAGAGTTGTCCAGGTTGCCCCGGTTTCAAAGCCCGTGTTTTTATTAACAAACGTACTGCCATCTATGCCATAGATCCAGAGTAAGACAAAGGGTTCGCCTTGCCCTTTATCTTCGGCATAGCTGTAGCGACCACTGGCGATTTTTAAGGTATAGGTTCCTTGATCTAAGTGAATCGAGTTTGCCACATTCGACTGTAGGTGTTCCATCGCACCTTGGTCAATAACATAGCAATGATCTTGGGTATCAATGGTCAATAGGGTCATGGATTCCTCCGGAGTAATCGTAGTCGTCGGTGTGATTGGTTGAGGGGTTGATTGGGTCACTGGTTGATAAACCGTAAGTCCCGCCCAACGCCCTCTCGGTTCAGTCATGGTGACTAAGGTTCCTGTACCTGTTTGGGGATCAATACGGATGAGTTGACCATCTTTCCCTAAATTAAAGAAATTACCCGTAACGCCATAAAGAGTATCACCAATAAAGTCCATACTGCCAAGATCAGGGAAGCCAGTATTGCCAATAAGATTGACTGAACCTGTATCGAGATCACAGGTGGCTAATAATTTCTGGTGGTCATAACCAATTAGGGTAATATAAGCGGTGCCATCAGCCGCAAAAGTGACTTCACCACAGTTGCGTTCTCGATCCTTAATGGTTACGACAGGTGTTCCTTTTCCGGTGGCGGGATTGATGGCAATTAATTGTTTGGCACTGGTAGCATAGAGGGTTTGGCGCTGGTGGTGATAGGCTAAACCGGCAACCGCAAAGCCAATATCACCAATCACTGTGGCTTCCCCAGTGGTGGGGTTAATATTGAGGAATAATGTGGTTTGACCATCATCAGTCTGATCGAGTCCATAAAGCTGGGAATCGACAAAAGCAATATCGGTTACGGAGGTGGCGATCGCGCCAATTAATTGGGTGTTCCCTGTCACTAAGTCTAAGGTATACAGATTACTGGGTTGATCCGATTGATAATCCTGAAGATAGACGGTTCCGGGTGTTAGATCTCCGCCAGATGTTTTGGATAAACTCATTTTTCTCTCCTACTATCTTTAATCTAAACACTCAAGGGGCGGGTTTAGTCATATCTAGGTGGCAAAAAACGTTAGTCGTTCAACCCGCCCTTACAGACGTGCCATGGCACGTCTCTACACCTTAGCTTTGACTGGGTAAAACATTGGGAATCTCTTGATTCATTTGCAGTTTATCAATTGCATCTTTAATCACCTCCAGTAAGGCTTTATTCCCCTGCTGCTGCGCCAACTGAACCGCTTGCTGCAAGTCCGCGATCGCCTTTTGTTTTTGCTTCAGTTTAATCTGGACTAAGCCGCGATTATAATAGGATTCAATATGATTTGGACAAAGGGTTAAGGCTTGGTCGTAATTCTTGAGTGCCTCTTTATATTTTTGCAGGGCATAGTAAGCATTGCCGCGATTATTATAGGCTTCATGATTTTGACTATCAAGCGTAATGGCTTTGGCATAGTTGCTAATGGCTTGCACGAAGTTATTTAAATAGTAGTAGCCATTACCGCGATTATTATAGGCTTGAGCATAGTTAGGATTGATTGCGATCGCTTTATCGTAGCTGTCAATCGCTTGTTGATATTGATTTAATGCTATATAGGTATTCCCTAAATTATTATAACTTTCAGCATAATCAGGATTGAGTTGAATGGCATGACTAAAGTCTAACAGCGCTTGTTTATACTCGCTTAAATTATAGTAAGCATTGCCGCGATTATAGTAAGCCCGCTCATACTTGGGATTACATTGAATCGCTTGGGTATAATCCGCGATCGCCTGCCCATAATCGCCTAATAGATAGTATGCATTCCCTCGGTTATTATAAGCTTGTGGATAGCTAGGATTCAGTTTCAGAGCATCATTATAATTTTGCAATACTTGTTGATAGTCATTTAAAGCAAAAAAGCAATTACCACGATTATAGTATGACAACGCCAAATTTGGATAAATTTGAATCGCTTTGTTATAAATTTCTATCGCCTGCTCATACTGTCTTGCCTGATAAAGTGTTTCGGCTTGTCGATTATAATTAATTGCCAGATTTCGCTTGTATTCTAAAACAGCAGGTAAAATCAAGCCTAAAATTATCATGAGTCCAAAACTACTGATGATAAAACCGAAAGCAACACCGATTGAGGTAAGAATTTTGCCAAGACGCTTCAATGTACAACCCCCATTGATTCTGGAATACAGTCCCAATCAATTTTAGAGCTTAAAGGAATTTTTTCAAATATTCAATCAGTTTTGGCGTTTGCATCACTCCCTTGATGCGACTGGCTTGTTCACCTTCGATAAATAAAATTGAAGTCGGCAACGACTGAATCTCATACTGAGAGGCTAGTTTGGGATATTTCTCTGTGTTTATTTTCACCACTTTGATGCGATCGCCCATTGACGTCTTGACTTGTTCTAAAATGGGAGACATCATTTTACAGTATCCACACCAGGTTGCATAGAAGCTGACTAAAACTGGCGTAGGGGAATTCTGAATTAAATCTTGAAAACTGGAAAAATTCTGCTTAGTTGCCATTTCATTGAAGTGCAAGCCGCTGTAACATAAACGAAGCCAGATAAACCCAGTCAGGCTATCTGGCTCATTTGATTCATTACGATTCTACTTCTTGTTCCCGAAACACTACTTCGCCCTCTTGTTGAACTTGAGCCATTTGAGTAGTATTGATTGGGCAAGCCGGACTCGCATCGATTTCTTCCACTTTTCTTACTTTGCGAATCAGCACAATTTCCTCTTCGCGCCGAACCACAGTACGAACGGGAGTCACACAAACAATATCGGTAGCAGGATTACGTCCAAAGCTATCAAAGCTAAGAGATTCCAGGGGAACAATATGACCTGAACCTTTGGAATTTTGCTCACTCATAGTCTAAAACCTTATCTGTCAAAGCAACATTGGCAACGTTCTTAGTATGGCAGCTTAGAGATCAGAAATATAGTCCCTAAAGTTCAGATGTTGAATAGAGAATTTTTGGCTCAAATCCTAATAATGCATAATGTTGTATTTTAGTCAATACCTATAAGTCATAGAATTGAACTAAAACATATCCCCTATTCAATCCCTTACCTTGTTAACCAAACAGAGATCTCATGGCGAAAATATGTAATATATTGCAATAATTGTCGATTACTGATTCATATCCCCCAGCCCATATCCGGAACATGAAGGCAAAAGACATTCTTCAACGTTATGCAACTCACGAAAGAAACTTTCAATCGATTCGCTTTAACCAAGTTTCCTTAAGTGGTGTCGATTTGAGTGGTGCTGACTTCAGTTATGCCAATCTCAGTTGCGCTGACTTAAATCATAGTATTCTAAAACGGGCTAAATTTATCTGGTGCGATTTAAATCAAGCAAACTTAAAAAGTAGTAACTTAGACCAAGCAAACTTACTCTATGCCAGCTTGCTGTGGGCAAATCTCAGTGAAGCCAGCTTAATCCAAGCCAACCTGAGTAATGCTCGCTTAAATCATGCTAATCTTCAGTCAGCTTGCTTCAACGCCGCCAATCTCACCAATAGTTGCTTAGACGTCGCTTGTTTAACCCACGCTGATTTAAGGGGAGCAGATTTATTCCAAGCGAATTTAAAAGGAGTTGATGGCACCGAGGCGATTTTTAATCAGGCGAAGCTGTGTCAAACCAACTGGGAAGAAGCCATTCTCACCAAGGCTTTATTGTGTCAAACTGACTTGGAAGGAGCGCAACTCCACAAAACGATTTTATGTGGTGCAGACTTAAGCGAAGCGGATTTAGTTGAAGCCGATTTAAGTGATGCTGACTTAACTGGGGCAATTTTGCGACAGGTTGCTTTAGAATTAGCTATCCTGGTGAATACAGATTTGAGCGATGTTGATTTGAGTCAAGCCTCTCTGTTTAAAGCAAACTTAGAAGGGGCTGTGCTTGACGGAACAGTGTTAGTGGATGCCGATTTACGTTATGCCAACTTAAAAGACACCCAACTCCAAGCCGTAAATTTATCCGGTTGTCGAGTTAAAGGAGCACTATTTACCAATGCGATCGGCTTAAGCCGAACCCAAAAGCAATGGCTAATTGAAAGAGGTGCATTGAATATTGAAATCAATGACTATTAAACCCAGCCTTATTCAACAAACCGAAAATTTTATTCACCAAAAAACTGGAAAAACGCTTAGTTTTATTCAAAAAATTGTCTTGCAAGAATCATTAAATGAAACCCCTAAAACCTATGTACAAATTGCTCGTGAAAATCACTATTCTGAAAAATATATCCGTCAACATGTTGCGCCAAATTTATGGAAATTAATATCAGAGGTTTTAGGAGAAAAAGTTAATCGAACGAATTGCCGTGCTGTCCTCGAACAAAAAATTACAAATGCCTCTATTCCTAAAAACCAGCATCTCGCTACGGGTTTAGAGACGTTACGTTCAGAATCTCCAGAAGGACAAGTTCCGCTCAACTCTCCTTTGTACATTGAACGGCATAACCTTGAGCAAACCTGTTATCAAGAAATTCTCAAGAAAGCCGCACTGATTCGGATCAAAGCCCCCTGTAAAATGGGCAAAACGTCTCTCCTAAGTCGGATTCTTGCTTACGGGAAAACCCAGAATTGGGCGACTGTGCGCTTAAGTTTAAACCAAGTTGAAACGAGCCGATTGGCGTCTACGAATCAATTCTTGCGCTGGTTGTGCGCGAATGTTACCCAGCAGTTAGGATTAGACTCTAAATTAAATGAGTATTGGGATGAAGATGTTGGCACATTAGTCAGTTGTACCCTTTATTTTCAAGAACATATTTTGAACAACCTTGATAGTCCGCTAATTTTTGGATTAGATGAGATTAATCAACTGTTTGAACATCAAAGCCTTTCCCGTGATTTTCTGGTTCTATTGCGTCACTGGCATGAAAAGGGAAAAGATTTAGCGATTTGGCAAAAGTTGCGAATTATCCTGGTTCATTCCACTGATATTTATATTCCGATACAAGCCAATCAATCTCCCTTTAATATCGGCGTGCCAATTGAGTTACCCCCGTTTAATCAGGGTGAAGTCGAAGAGTTAGCCCAACGCCATGGACTTAAACTAACGCCGTCTGAATTGCACCAGTTAATGCGGCTCACAGGCGGATATCCTTATCTGGTCAGACTAGCGTTTTATCATAGCTTACAGCATCATTTACCTTTGAAAGAACTGGTTGCAAATCCGGTTGTTTATCAAGCCATTTTTAAGCCGCACCTTGGCTATTTATCTAGAAAAATTAAACAAAATATTGATTTAAGGGAATCGTTTAAAAATATATTATTATCTCCGGCATTTTTAAACGAAGAGATTATGTTTGAGTTGAAAAGCCTGGGATTAATTACTTTAGATGTTAATCAAGTCAAGGTAAGCTGTCAATTATATCAGGATTATTTTACGAATTACTTTAACCTCTAACGAATAAGTAGGTGGGGACAATTAAAGTTAACGGCGGAGAGCGTCATTTGTCATTTGTCATTTGTCATACTCGCTGTCGCGAGAAGCAAGCTACGTTATTCGTCATTTGCTTACCCATCTTCCCCATCTCCCAGACGTGCCATGGCACGTCTCTACATTGCTCCCCCTGCTCCCTGCTCCCTCACAACACTTATTCAGCAGCCCCTATCTACTTATCTCCGTTTTGTATTACCTTATCCTGATTAATTTTGTACCATAAAACTCGATATAAATCTAACGGTTGCGCTTTTCCCTTTACTCGCATTGGCGGCATTTTTTCTACAGTAATAGTTCGGTCATTGAGTTTATCTAACGTACTTTGAGCGATTAAAATTTCATTGGGTTTGGCTAAATTACAAATCCGACTGGTCACATTCGTGGTATCACCAATTGTGGCATATTGAATCAGTTTCGCTGAACCGATATTTCCCGCCGCCACTTTCCCCGTATTTAAGCCGATGTGAATTTGAATCGGTCGTCTTTTGCGTTTAATCCATACTTGATTTAAACGACGAACTGCCCATTGCATATCAATCGCGGCTCTTACCGCTAAATCGACATCATTGGGTTTGCGATAGGGAGCGCCCCAAACCGCCAGCAATGCATCACCAATATATTTTTCCAAGGTTCCTTCATAGGGGAAAACAATCTCCTCAACCATCACCTGAAAATACTCATTCAGCATTTCAATAATTTGCCGAGGTTCCATTTGGGAGGACATTTTGGTAAAGTTACTAATATCTGCAAACAGCGCCGTAACTTCCGTATCGACGATTTCTAAATTGCCTTCCTCCCGCAGCTTCCGACTCACCGTTCGCGGAAAGAACCGTTCTAATTTATCCCGCATCACCGCCTCCGCCTCCATCTGGGTATAAAGGCGAGAATTCTCGATCGCGATCGCGGCTTGGTTTGCCAGACAGGTTAAGAACTCCAAGTCTTCATCAGAATAGAGATCCGTCATCGATAAATTATCCACATATAAAACCCCGATAACCGTATCTCGCGGTTTGAGCGGAACACACATCGCGGCGTGAATCCCTTGTTTGAGAATCGAGACGGAATCGTTAAACAAAGTGTCAATTCGGGCATCATCCGTTAAGATGCCATTGCCTTGCTTGCGAACAAAATTAGCAATCCGTTTGCTGTAAAACTGAGTATTATCTTGATAATCCGATTGCAGTTTTACCGCTTTCTGTTCCAATTTCCCGGTCTGTTCATCAACCATCAAAATCGCTGCCCGATCCACCTGCATGATCTCAAACAACAGATCCAAAATTTTTTGCATCAGTCGGTCAGATTCTTCGGGGGAGGAAAGCTGTTTGCTCACCTCTAGCAAAATTTGCAATTTATTAACCGATCGCTGATGAGCATCTTGGTTGCGGAGTTTTAGAACTGAACGTTCTGCTTGATCAGGTTGCAGTAACTCTCGCATCGTGATTCGCGTCTTCTCAGGCGCAACCTGTCGGAGAATCGAAAGATTCGAGGTATCCTCATTGAGGGATTTTTGTGGAGGCGGGGGAAGAGTTTTCACAAATTTGAAAAACACACTCCCAAAGCGAATTAAATCCCCATGCTTGATTTGACATTCCTCAATTTGACACTCGTTAACAAACGTGCCATTGAGACTTTGCAGATCCGTCAGTGTGGCATCATCTGAGTCTGAGCAAATAACAATTTGGGCATGGTGACGAGAGAGATACCCATGAAGTACGACAATTGTGTTATCGTCTTCACGCCCGATGGTATTAATCCCCGACTCCAAGGTATAAACTTTTTGATTAGGAGTATCGGGATCGTAAATTAAGTAAGACACGCCCCATCCTCACCCTTAATGATCATTTCATTCAAGATAGCGAATGCTGGGGAGTTACTCCCAGTCGCTTGTGGTCAATCTCCCGCCTGAGGCTTCCGATACACTAGAAAAGGTTGGCAATCGGGACTTTATCCACCACTCTAGACAAATCAGCATGGCGCGATCGCTCACATACACTCAAGCACCCTGGCTAGAAACCTATACTGAGATTATTGATGTTCGCAGCCCCAGTGAGTTTGCTGAGGATCATCTGCCTCAAGCGATTAATCTACCCGTCCTCGATGATGAACAACGGGCGAAAGTGGGAACGCTTTACAAGCAAGTCTCCCCCTTCCAAGCCCGGAAACTGGGTGCCACCCTGGTTGCTGGTAACGTTGCTCAACATCTGGAGTCTCACTTTGCCGCTAAAGACAAAGACTACCATCCCCTGGTGTACTGCTGGCGCGGCGGTCAACGTTCTTATAGTCTGGCTGGCGTCTTAAATGAAATTGGCTGGCGAGTGACTGTTCTAGAAGGTGGCTATAAAACCTACCGCACTTATGTGCGCCAGCAACTCGAAACGTTACCGCCCCAGTTTACATTTCAGGTGTTATCCGGTTTCACGGGTAGCGGGAAAACCTATATTTTACACCAGTTAGCGCAACGCGGCGTCCAAGTCCTTGATTTAGAAGGTTTGGCAAATCATCGCGGTTCCCTACTGGGTCAACAGTGGCAAGATCAACCAACCCCTCAACCGTCGCAAAAACAGTTTGAATCCTTACTCCTGTTGGCATTACAACGCTTTGACCCCAGTCAGCCGATTTGGGTGGAAGCCGAAAGCAATAAAATTGGACAGCGTTATTTGCCCCCCTCCCTTTGGCAACAAATGAAGCAGGCGAACTGTATAGAATTTCAACTCCCCCAAGCGGTAAGAATCGAACGGCTGCTGCACGAGTATCCCCACTTCATCAGCCATCCCGACGTATTGAAACGCAAGCTAGTCTATTTGAAATCGCGCTACGGTGGGCAAAAAATTCAGCACTGGTATCATTTAATCGACACAAAACAATGGCATACATTAGTCGGAGAATTGCTGAGTCACCACTATGATCCAGCCTACCGTCGTTCCATTGGGCATCTGTACCAATCTGCTTCACGCATCTTAGAAAGTGATGAGGTATCGGATACTACCGTAGAAGCGTTGCTTGAGTCGGTTAAACCTGAATGTCAATAATGGCTCCCATCCTGGTAGTGCGAGCATCTTGCTCGCTATTAATACCCAATTTAAGTGCATGACAGCTTAAGATTAAAAACAACCAGAACCCCATTGTACTGTGGGATAGTGATGTATTAACCATTCCAGACCTGCTACCCGGTTGGGAAGTCCCCATCTCTGAATTATGGTCGCCTGTATTTGAATAAGCTGGATATGATTACCCTGCAACTCCGACAACTCGACGTACCTCCTGGTCAACGGTTGCTCATTCGTAACCTCGATTGGCAACAATTCGAGCGCATCTTAGTCGAACTCGGTGAAACCCGTTCCTCCCGCATTGCCTATAGCCACAGCATCTTAGAAATCCGAATGCCTACCCCAGAACACGAAGTTGATAAAGAACTCATTGGTGATCTGGTTAAAATTCTCTTGGATGAACTAGAAATAGACTGCGAGTGCTTCGGATCAACTACATTTAAACAAGAAACTATGGATAGTGGTATCGAACCCGACCAGTGTTTTTATATCCAGAATCAGGCGCAAATGCGGGGAAAACGACGCATTGACTTAACCATTGATCCACCCCCTGATCTCGCCATTGAAGTAGATGTTACTTCAAAAACCCAAATCGATGCTTATACCGCCCTTGGAGTTGCTGAACTTTGGCGCTACGAAAAGAATCAACTTAATATTTACACACTGCAAGCCGGACAGTATCAGCGCGTGGAGATTAGTCCCACATTTCCCACATTACCCATACTGAACTTGGTGACACAGGTGCTTGAGCAAAGTATCGCCATTGGCAGAAGTGCGGCTTTACGCGCCTTTCGTCAGCAAATTAAAGCCTTTAAATCATCAATGTAGGGGCGCAAGGCTTTACCCGATTTAACCGTCAAATCTGAATTTGATAGATTAGTTTTACGTCCAGAAACTGTAAAGGCACTTCTGCCTTGCTTCAATCACGGCAGATTTTGTTGACAGAGTTGAAAAATATAGCGCAGCCGTCCGAGTAAAAGTTCCATGTCTCCCGTTGAGTACAGGGGCGTTTCATAGCCAATTCCATTAATATCTAGTTTGTAGAATCTCCAGCCTTCGCCATTGGTAACGATTCCCAGACTATCTAGGGTATAATTCTTCTGTTGGTTATTCCATTGACAGGCTTGCATCTCGACCAAGCATTGAGCTAGTCCTTGCTCAAAGTCATCTTTTTTGGCTTCAATAATACACAGACTTGGCATATCCAGAAATCGCTTACGTTCAGCAATCAGGTAATCCACATATCCCGCTAACTGATCACTTTCCAGTTGCGCTCCTTTCCAGATTTTGAGACGCTCACAGGGGTTAATCGCTTCATCACAGATGGCATCAATTAAAAGCTTTTTAGACTCTTCATAGCTTTCCAGATCAAAGTTGCGGTTGAGTCGGGTAAGGTGTTCTTGGAAAAAGGCACTGAGTTGAACAGGTTCTGTTTGCAGAGTCCAAGGGAGCAAATCGGTAAGTCCTAGTAACTGAAATGCCTCGCTTTTATTGAAGCTAGAAAATTTTCGCTTCTTGGATTTTGGGGTTTTCCCGCTGCGACGTTTTTCACTTAGCATTTTGGTTATATTAACGCTGCAAAATTAAGGCATCCACTCCAGTATAATCCCGACTCGACTATCTTTTTCTTCTGTTGAGTTTTGCTTCTGAATATCGGTGGATAAGCGTAAGTCTGGGGTAACCGCATACCCAACCGACAAGGTGGTTAAACCGACTTCATCCTCACTCCCTGGGGAGACAAAACTCTGGGTTAAGGAAATATCAGCCGCACCTGTGCGAGATAAAACCAACTGTAATTTTACACCGAGATTTACACCATCTGTGGTATAGTCATTCGACGCCAGATAGCGATAACCCACCAGGGGAGCGACATTCACATAATTTCCCAAAGGACGCAGATAATACCGCAAGTCTACACCAAACGCTTCGCGATCGCCATTAAAGGAGGTGTGATAATCCCCACTGACGGTGAAACCGCTACGATTGATCAATATATCGTCCACGCCGATAGTCAATCCCCCCGCTTGTTCGGTTGAGGGAAACTGGGAATAGCCGAACCGGAAGCGGGTGCGAAAACTGGGGTCATGGCGAATTTCCTCTAAAACATTGGGTACGTCTTGCAACCAGCGTTGTAATACGGGACTATTCTCAATAATCTCTGGATTTAACTCCAATTCCTGGGCGGCTGAGTTTGATGGGGGTTCAGATTGAGCCGTCAGGTTTATTTCTGGAATTGGGGTTGGGATTGCGTCTAATGTTTGGCAATACGAGTTAGCCCAACTGGGTACAATAACCCCGACTAAACCTAAGCCAAATTGCCAACATTTTCTCGAAAAATAGTTAACTGGGACTAGGGAATAGGAACTCGGAAAGATACTGTTGGTGAATTCTGGTTGGCTCATATCAAAGGAGTGGGGGCGGAGTTATTGGGGTGTAGGGGCGGGTTTTACTGATAAGGTTTTGGAGACAACCCTTAGCGTAACTAAACCCGCCCTTCTTTGGTATTAATACAATAATTTTGTTTTGGTATTAATACAATAATTTTGTTTTGGTTCCCCTTCTCCCTTGATGGGAGAAGGGGTTAGGGGATGCGGGTGAAACGGTACATAGCCTAACGGCTTACTATCATTAGTGTTCACCTGAAGTTGACACGGATGAAGGCTTGCGCCCCCCATAAGTATCTCTTAGAGGTTTGTCATAAGATGCGAGCGTTTATAGCGCTAAAGCGCTTACTACAAACTTACGACAAACCTCAAAACCGTTCCACATCCTTGAACTGGGCTGACTTTTGAGCATTTGCCGCTTCCCCACAGGTGCGAGGGGTGGGAAATACTTTTCCGGGATTCGCCAAGCCTTTGGGATTAAACACCTGATTAATCCATTTCATTGTCTCCAAATCCGCTTCACTAAACATATCGGGCATAAAGCAGTTCTTATCTGCACCAATCCCATGTTCCCCAGAAATACTTCCACCAGCATTTACACAAAGTCGCAGAATTTCTCCGCCTAATTCTTCTACCTGCTCAAATGCACCGGGAATTGATTCATCGTACAGAATCAAAGGATGTAAATTACCATCTCCAGCATGAAAGACATTGGCAATCCGATAGCCATACTTCTCACTTAACGCTTCAACTTCTTTAAGTACCTGCGCTAACTGTGTCCGAGGAATCACCCCATCTTGGACAAAATAATCCGGACTCAGATGTCCCGCCGCCGCAAATGCGGCTTTGCGTCCTTTCCATAGTTTTAACCGCGTTTCGGGGTCACTGGCGGTAGTAATCGTTCGCGCCCCATTCTGTTGACAGAGTTTAGCCACGCGCTTTTTGTTGGTGCTTACTTCTACCTCTAACCCATCCAATTCTACTAACAAAATGGCGCCCGCATCTCTGGGATAACACCCTGTCGCCACCACATCTTCTACCGCATTAATGCTGAGATTATCCATCATTTCCATTCCCGCTGGAATAATCCCTGCGCCAATAATATCGGCAACGGCGGCACCGGCAGCTTCTATACTGGTAAAATCAGCAAGAACTACACAGATGGATTCTGGGGTTTTGAGAATTCGCAGGGTAATTTCTGTGGCAATTCCTAATGTGCCTTCGGAACCCACAAATAACCCGGTTAAATCATATCCCGGCATTTCCGGAACGGTGCCACCGACATCGACAATTGACCCATCGGGAACTACCAGTTTTAAGCCTAAAACATGGTTTGTGGTTACGCCATATTTGAGACAATGAACCCCACCAGAGTTTTCAGCCACATTACCGCCAATGGAACATATAATCTGACTGGAGGGGTCTGGGGCATAATAGAATCCTGCACCACTTACGGCTTGAGTCACCCAGTTGTTGATGACTCCAGGTTGAACCACAATCCGTTGATTGTCGTAGTCAATATCCAGGACGCGCTTCATCAAGGCGGTGACAATTAAGACACAATCTTCTACAGGTAAAGCACCACCCGATAAGCCTGTGCCTGCACCTCGCGCCACCCAAGGGATAGTATAGCGATCGCACAGTTTTACAGCAGCCGCCACTTGTTCAGTGGTGCGGGGGAGTACCACCAAGGCGGGGCGTTGGCGATAACTGGGTAATCCGTCACATTCGTAGGTGAGTAATTCCTCCTTGCGGCGAACCACACCCTTTTTACCAATAGCTGCTTCAAATTCCTTGATAATGGGTTTCCAGTTCCGTTTGGACTTGGCTTGGGTCAACATAGGTAAAGTTTCTGAGTACCGCTAAGGAAAAGTGAACGTCAAAGGTTATACAGGGGCGAGGTTTGCCGTTCAGTTGACCTGCAACCGATCACCCATCAACACAACCCGCCCTTTATCCTTAATCAAAACAGGGTTGATCAAATACTATTCTCAGGGAATTCAGGCTTTTGTTTCAACCATGCATAGTTTGCCTTATTAGTCAACCCTTGTTTTAACTCCTAACGAGTCTCGCTTTACGCCGTTTGAGTCTCCAGTAACGATAATATATTCAAGCTTTCGGCGTCTTGACATTCCTCCTCATGTTCAGCTTGGATATTGCATCGTTCCGCACTGTAAACATAAACACCACCCGTTTCAATTTTATAGACCCAAGCATGAATATTAATCAAACCCCGATAGAGTTTGGCATGAATCGAGGGGTAAGTCTTCAAATTTTCAACCGATACTTGTCATCGTCAAGTACATCGGCTGTATTGGGTTGTTCGAGGTGTTCCAGTAACGTTTTAGTTCCTGCCACGATCGCATCACTCAAAAGATGTGACTAAAGCAAGCTGCTTGCACTACACTCAAGTAAATGGATTGAAAAGTAAAATACCACAATCTTCAAAATCACGAATGTTTCGCGTTACCAGAGTAAGTTGATGGACTTGAGCAGTAGCAGCGATGAGCATATCGGCTTGAGAGCGAGGTTTTCCTTGGGTTCGCAGTTGACCCCGCAATTCGCCACAACATTGGGCTATCTCAGCCGTAATTGGCATAATTTGGCAATAGGTGTTCAAGAATTGATTGAACCAGTTTTGTATTCTAACATTGGGTTTTGAGGTTAAACCGTAAGTAATTTCTTCTATAGTAATCACACTCAAGACGATTGAGGAAACCTCATTACTCCATTCTAACACTCCTGGATTAGGTTGGGGACGTGCTAGTTCGCTAATAATATTGGTGTCACAGAGAAATGTCACGGAAATTATCGATAAAGGGATTAAGACGATCCGTGCGAGGCGGAATTTCAAGGGTATAGTTTTCTTCTGTACAAAGCTGACGCAATTGGGCAAAAGCATCGGCTAACGAATGTTGACGATGCTGTTGCTGCCAAGCGAGGAATTCCTGAAACGTTTTGGCTTCAATAACAGCAGCTACAAGTTGATCTTGGTTGTAAATTAGTTGCGGTTCGATACGAGTGGCACTAATTAATTCAGGGAATTTATGCTGGGCTTGTTCAATTTTCCAGTTCATTGAGTTTTCTTTTCGTGACCTATCGTCAGTTGGTGGGTATTGCTAATTTAACATCTGAGAGCTATTTGGGGAGTATGTCAGCAATACTCATTCTACACTATCTGCCAATATCTGCGATCGCGATCCGGTGTAGGGTGAACCAAGTCTATTGATCATTGAGCGCAAGTTAATTATTGGGCGCACGTCGGTGCGCCCCTACGAGTGCAATTATTAAGGTTGGGTTAAAGGGAGAGAGTGCGATCGCATATCCGATCAGTTGGGTTTCGTTCCTGGTAAGGTTGGCTTATTTGCCAAAGTCTTTAGCCACTAAATAATAGCCAACATACTGATACACCTCATTTTTGACCAGAGTCAGCAGCGCGAGGTTTGGAGGAGGCTGATTTAATAGTAATACTCCTGGATTAGATTGGGGACGTGCTAGTTCCCTGATAATATTGGTGTCACAGAGAAATGTATGGGATGTGTTTTGGGAGTATTGTCAGGAATATCTGCGATACAAGGTCAGGATTCAGGTCTGTTAGAGAAAGATGGTTAGATAGTACAAGAAAAAGAGCGATCGCGTCTCACTCTCTACATCAAATGTTACTTGCTGCAACAGTTGGTAACTCACCAATCTTTTCGTGGCGGACTATGAGTTAACCCCCCTTAATCCCCACTTATAAAGGGGATAAACTAAAGCTGTGCGAGTGCCTTGTTCCCTCCCCTTGCTTAGGGGAGGGTTAGGAAGGGGTCAGATCAAGGTATCGCTTTCTTTTTGAAGCTCAAGTTGACGCCAATGATGTCGGTGCTACTCTACAATTGGGAAAGAGATTTTACGGTTAAATCGGGCGCAAGCCTAGATCCCCTACAGTTTCTGGAAGGTTAATTCCTTAAATTTGGTATGCCACGTCAGTCGGGTGGGCAAAAGTTATCACCCCCCTAGGGATAGGATTATCACACCTATGAACCCAGTGCGATCGCGCTTAACTCACCTGTCCTAACAGGGCGACGATGTGGAAATAATTTCAGCGATCGCGTTTATCTCCTCATCGTGGGTATTGATTGATTTAACCCCCACTACTGAATGATACAGACACATCCCCATTTGGGATGGAGGCTTGGCTATCGGGTGGATTGAGTTGTTTTTCCTCTTCCTATAAACTCAGGTTATCAAATTATCCAGGTTTGATTGGATAGTTATTACATTACAGAACTTAATACCTAAAAAATCTGTGAGAAAAATTCTCAATTAGCAACGAGTTTACGTCGGTTCAGCGATTTGGTAGAATTGAACATCTGGGGAAGTCTGTGCAATTTTAGGTGATTATCTGGCTAAGTCCGCGCTAAGCCTTGATTTAGCGTAGTCGGTGGGGAGTGGGAATCAAAAACTGTTCAACCGCATGCCTCGGTTCGATGTATGTAGATTTGTAAAAAACAAAACTTTTTTTTGACAAAAATCACGTTTAATGATTGATTCAATCCCGTACTATTGTTTAAGTGTGGTAGAGTCTCCTCGTAGGGGCGCACCGACGTGCGCCCTCACCGACGTGCGCCCTCACCGACGTGCGCCCTCACCGACGTGCGCCCTCACCGACGTGCGCCCCGAAACCCCACTGAAAACCTATGAAATCAGGGGCTAAAGCCCCTACTACGAACCCACTCTAGTCCACCATTTTAGCTGTACTACGCTAGTAATAAGTGATGCAAGCGTTTATGGCGAAGACAGCGCAACTACAAACCTACCTTAAGTTCAGTGATATATTGTCTCGAAATTCCTGTACATGTTGCCACACTTTATCCACTATATCTGGACTCTCTGTGTCAAACCATTCAATGTCTGGATACGCCCGAAACCACGTTCGCTGGCGCTTGGCAAATTGTCGTGTATGCACTACGGTTAAGGCTTTTGCCTCGGATAGCGATATTTCACCTGCCAAATAGTGTTTCATTTCCCGATATCCTAAGGTATCTAAAAGCGGCAAATCCCAGCCATATTTATCTACCAATGTTTTTACTTCTTCTATTAATCCGGCTGTCACCATCATTTCGGTGCGCTGGGTAATACGGCGGGTGAGGGTGTCAGCGTCTTGACATTGCAAACCAATTTGAAGAATGGGATAAGGCGGCGGATTTTCCCCTTGCTGCTCGGATATAGGGCATCCAGTGATATAAAATACTTCTAATGCCCGTAATGTTCTGACTTGATCATGGGGATGAATTTTTTCAGCCGCCATGGGATCGACTTGTTGCAAGAAATTATAGCATTGAGATTGACCTAGAGATGAGAGCTGCGATCGCAAGTCTTGATTGGGTGCAACTCTAGGAATCTTTAATCCCCGAACGATGGCTTTAATATACAAACCCGTACCCCCCACCAATAATAGGGGTGAAGGGAGAGACGTAATCAATTCCTGGGCTTGTTCCTGATAATCAGCTAAGGTTAAGGTTTCGGTGGGAGCGCAGATATCAATCAAGTAATGGGGGACTATCTGTTGTTCGGCTACTGAAGGTTTAGCCGTACCAATATCAAACTCTCGATAAACTTGACGGGAATCCGCGCTTAATATTACGGTATTGAATCGCTGCGCTAATTCTAACGCCAGCCCTGACTTCCCTGTCGCAGTCGCCCCACAAATTACAATCAGTTGGGGATGGGATTGAGTATTGTTTGATATCGAGTTATGTTGATCTGAATAATCCGTCATCAGTCATAAATTTAGGAATCATGCACAACCTCTATCCGTAGGGTGCGTTAGCAAAGCGTAACGCACCATTTTTATATACCCAGACTCTTATTGCTTCACTTTTTCCAACGACTGGGTGAGATGATTTTCGCCGTCTTGTCATCTAAATAAAATTCATAAACCGATTCTCCTGATATTTCACACCTCAATGGCTCAAGGACTTTTGTGAACGGATTCCACACCGCTGTTACTATCCGTTTGGCTTTCTTCCTAACCAATTCACAGGCAATATGGACTGTGGGCAAATGAATCACCATGGCACTGTGTAAAAAAGCGTCCACGGAGAGGGTATAACGTTCCTTGATATCCGCCAGTTTCCGCTCTAATTCCCGTTGCGTGGCTGCAATCCGGGCTAACTCCTTCTCTTTTTGTTCATCGTTCAAATCTTTATGCTCAATTTTAGCAGCAATCTCAGTCGCGATCGTACCGTAATACCCATGAAGCCGTTCGGAATCTCTGATTAGTGTGCGAGTTAACTTAGCGCTCCACTTCTCTAGTTCTGCTTTAATTAATTGAGCGGCTGTCTGTTCAATTAAACTGGACAACTCCGTAAAGGACATCATGGTTAATTCTTCTGAATCGTCAATATCAATTCGGTCAGCTTCCCAAAATAAAGCATCGCCAATGTCTACAGGTGTTACTCCCGTTAATTCATTAATAATAAAGGAAACCATCCCGATTCGTCTCTCATTCGCTTCGGCTGTATAGGCGACATTACACCAAATATAACGAGTGGTTTTGGGTTTAGCTTCTAGAAATCGAATTAAGCCATTTTGAGGCACAAGATGTAGCTGTAGGAGCTTTTCAAATCCTGTAGTTTTGAGATAGCCATCATATTTTACGCCTACGGCTGTCACACATCCTCTATCCGCTAGCAGTTCAGAAAATTTATGCAGGAGTGCTGAGTGATAAGTGACAAAGTAGCTGTCTGGAATATCGGCTCTCGTGGCTAAGGTAACGTCTTCGGGTAAGTCGAGAGCCTTGGCAATGGATTGAGTTAGGAGTACATTTAATGTTTGTTCATCTTCAGGTTCGGCAATTCCTTCGTGTAAGGTGATCAGTTGAGCTAGGGTAGATAGAATTGGATTGGATACCATTGTTAGATTAGCAAGACTGGAGGGGAGGAGTTTAGTTTACTATGGATTGGCTGTTTTTTGGGAGTTGGATGTTATGTTTTTTTAACGCAGAGGGACGCAGAGGGGGTTAATGGTTTTGGGGAATAAGCATAAATAATATTATGTATGGTTTTGACTCTCGACTGTTATTCTGTTTATTGGTGTTATCTATCTTTGGTATTTTGCCTGAAAGCCTTTTGCCTTTTGCTTTCTACAGTTACGCTTCAAACTCTTCACCAAAAATTTGTTCGTCGAGTTCGCTGATTTGCCGATATTTGTCTTTGGCTTGGATTAAGTTAGTGGCGAGGTCGTTAAAAGCTGTGTCTAATTCAGGTTTTGCCTGGTGTTTTAACCAAATGTCGATTACGGCGTCGCTGAAGTCAAAGTCTTCGTCAACATTACCTAAAATGGTTTCGATTTCGCCGACGACGAGTTCAAACATATTGATTTTATCGTGTAGAATGCGGAGAATATATTCTTCAATACTACCCTGGAGACAAAAGTTGAAGATGAATACATCTTGGTGCTGTCCGATGCGGTGAATTCTGCCAATTCGTTGTTCAATTTTCATGGGGTTCCAGGGTAAGTCGTAGTTGACAATTGCGTTGGCAAATTGGATGTTTCGCCCTTCTCCTCCTGTCTCAGAGGCAAGTAATACGGGAACGCGATCGCGAAAGGCTTCAATTGCTGCGTCTTTCTCTTTTAAAGACATACTTCCCAGAAATTGGGCAAAGGGAATATCGGCTTTTTCTAGGGTTTTGGCTAAGTAGGCAGATGTGGCTCGATGGGTGGTAAATACGATGGTTTTTTGAGTCGATTTTTTGAGTAAGTCTACTAAGGCGAGGGCTTTCTCGACTTTTTTAATTTGGGCGGCGCGTCGGGTTAAGCTAGTCAGTTGTTCACTGGGGAATTTTTTAGCCAGACTTTTCAGGGAATCGGCTAAGGCTTGGGGTGATGAACCTGCCCGCATTAACAGATTAGTCCGGGAAAATTTGTCTAATTTTTTGGTTTTGTCAGAATCGGATTCAATGAGTTCAAAATCCCGGACATAGTTGGTTAAATCCTGATACAGTTTATCTTCTCCTTGGGACGGTGTGACAGTAATCGTGGTAGCGAAACGTTTGGGTAATTGCACATCGACTAAGGAACGGGTATTGCGTACCATTACCTCCCGCATTAATTGGCGCAGCTTTTCCGGATTTTTGGGGATTCGTCCATTTTTTGAGGAGACGTATTCTTTTTTAAAGGCGGCTTCCGTCTTTAAGAGTCCAGGTTTGAGTAGGGTTAACAGGTTGAATAATTCAACTAAAGAGTTCTGGACAGGGGTAGCGGTGAGCATTAAAATAAACCGTTTGTTTAAGGCGTTGACGAGTTTCCAGTTTAAGGTGCTGCGATTCTTCAGATGGTGGGCTTCATCAACGATGACTAAATCCCAGTTGCGGGCGGTAACTAACTGGAAATGTTTGGCTGATTTCGCTGTATTTAGGGAGGCAATAATTCGGGTGTTGGTACGCCAAAATTCCTGATGGTTGAGTTGGAGTTGTTTATCGTCGCTGCTAACGGTATCGATGTTAAATTTGGTTTGTAATTCCTGTTGCCATTGAGAGACCAGGGAGGCGGGGGTAAGAATTAATAGAGATTGAATCATCCCTCGTGCTAGGTATTCACTCAAGATCAGTCCAGCTTCAATGGTTTTACCCAATCCAACTTCATCCGCTAAAAGGGCGCGTCCCCCCAATTGTCTGAGAACTTTGCGGGCGGTTTCAATTTGATACCAATGTTTATCGATCGCGGTTAGAGTGGGAAGGCAGACAAGTTGGTCGTAATCTGCCATTATAGATAAGTTAAATAGCTTTTTTCGGGCTTCGTAGTAGTCAATTTTATCGGTCTGCCCCTCAGCGAGTGCTTGTAAGGCGCTAGAGTGATTGAATTGGAAACGGTATAAGTTATCCATATTGTTATTGGTCATTGGTCATTGGTCATTGGTAAATTCTCTCCCCCATCTCCCCCATCTCCCCCATCTCCCCCCCTGACAGGTGTAGGTTTTTTATTTTATGGTTGGGACAAGACAAGGAGGGCAAGGGGGACAAGAGGACAAGGGAGGAAAACCGTACAGAATCTTGTTCGGTCAAGCTAACTTCTAAAAGCCGAAACGCCCTATTTTTCGTTC
>NZ_JAVJUO010000117.1:0-19138 GCF_040220555.1 Coleofasciculus sp. C1-SOL-03 | reverse complement strand
ACGAAAAATAGGGCGTTTCGGCTTTTAGAAGTTAGCTTGACCGAACAAGATTCTGTACGGTTTTCCTCCCTTGTCCTCTTGTCCCCCTTGCCCTCCTTGTCTTGTCCCAACCATAAAATAAAAAACCTACACCTGTAAGCCCCTAAACCCCCCCTACATCCGCCCCTACAATTGATTTGCGATCGCGTCCACTAACCGATCCATTTCTTCATAGTCTGTCAAGTAATGAACGCAGGCGCGAATGCAGTCGGGATCACGCAGGGTGCGAAGCAGGAACCCTTTGTCTGCTAATTGTTTTACGAATTGGGAAGAGGGGGTACTATCGGTTAAGACAAAGGACACTAAACCCGCTTGGGGGGGAGAGTTCAACAAGCAACGCACCGAGTTTAACTCAGATAGGCGTTGCCAAAGATATTGACTACGCTGACAAATTTGTTCATAGCGGCTTTGATCCGTTCCCCATTGCTGATGAGTCGCGATCGCCTCTCGCAATCCAACGTAGAGAGGATAGGCGGAAGTCGCAACTTCAAAGCGTTCTCCATCTGGTTTCCAGCCGATGGGTTTACCTCTATTGTCCATCGTAATACCGCGCCAACCAATAAATGTGGGATGCAGGTGTTCTAATACATCAGGGCGCACGTATAAACCGCCAACCCCTGCAGGTCCACACCACCATTTATGACCGGTAAAGGCGTAAAAGTCTACCCCCAGTTCGCTTAAATTTAAGGGTAAGGAACCGACGGATTGGGCTGCATCGACTAAAATTCTAATCGGGGCATTTTCGGTTACTGCATGACGACAGGTTTCTACAATCTCTTTTAACGGCAAAACTTGACCCGTATTCCAGAGGATATGACTCAGAACCACTAAGCGGGTACGCGGGGTCAGGTGGTGTTGGATTACGGCGGTAGGATCACCTTGATTCAGCGTCGCCATAATCGGACAGGTAGCTACCTCTACGCCAAATCGCCGTCCAATCTCTTCTGCTGTAGCCACAATACCCGGATGTTCACAATCCGTCAGCAGGATGCGATCGCCACCTTGCCAGTCTATTCCCCAGAAAGCAATATTACAGCCAACGGTGACATTTTCGGTGAGGGTAATCGTTTCGGGAGGCGTTCTCAATTCCGACGCGATCGCGCTTCGGGTTTGCTGGGTTTGTTCTATCAGCCATTCAAAGATCTTACCCGAAAACGGTCCATGCTCCTGAGTATACTCATAAGCCTGTTGAATTGCGGTTAACGACCTTGAGGGGAGAGTCCCTTGACCGCCAAAGTTGAAATAGGCTTTGTTGGCTAAAGCCGGAAACTGCTGTCGATGGTGTTGCAGATGAGTTGATGCACCCGAGAGGTCTGTCATTGGCAAGTTTTTACTATCCCACAAGAATGTGTCATTATAATCCCCATCATCCCAATTTTTCAACACGATAAGCATATATACTGATGCAGTTTCTGAGAAACTCAGCCATTCTGCGTAGGATTATTCAGCGAATCAACGGATTATTTGTTACAGGAAGTAAAGGTATTCTGATAATAAGCAGAGATATCTAAAACCAATTTCCTATTTTTATTCCTTCCCAGCTCATCTAAACTTGCAGGATAATCGTCCCATGAGTAAGATTTTATTGATTGAGGATAGTATCAGTCAGTTAGCCTTGATGAATCTTTACCTGCGCGATAGCGGTCATACGATTATCAATCTAACTAACCCGAAAGAAGCGCTGAATAAGGCAGTCCTTTATCAACCCCATGTCATTGTTACCGACTTAATGATGCCGGAAATGAACGGGTTTGAGGTGTGTCGTCAGCTTAAAAAACATCCCGATACGCAGAACATTCCCATTGTTATATGTTCGGCGAAAAGTCATAAAATTGACCGAATTTGGGGCATGAAACAGGGCGCTATTGCTCACTTAAGTAAACCGTTTTCTCGCGAGCAACTGGTTCGGACTATTAATAAAGCTCGCCTCAGTTCATCGAAAAATTATCAACAGTATCGACTGCGTGAACTGATTGAGATCTATTCGTTGGAATGGGGAACCTTGGCAAATGTTAGTTAATCGGATGTACTGGACTTTGGACAAACAAAGTGCGATCGCGGTTGGGAATCTGGTATTTTTTGATCGGGTTTCAGGGTAATATTCAACTATGATATCGGGACATAAAACCTAATGTAGGGGCGGGTTTAGGGACAAAATTAATGGAGTCACCAATCACCTTTCTACAAAACCCGCCCTGCCCCAATCTTTCAACTAACCACTTCTCTAAAGTCCCAATTTCGACATTTTTTTGGTGCGATCGCGGTTGAGAATAAGGTGGGTATTGTTGTTCCGTTATTTCTGAAGAGGGCGGGTTTTGTTGTTCCGTTAGTGGTGGATATTGGAATTGAGTCCCTAAACCCGCCCCTACAATTATCCCTAAACCTACCCCGACAATTGTGCCTAAATCCGCCCCGACATCTAATTTTTGTGTCCCAAATGCCTTGGCGAATAAATTACGCAAATTTATTTTTTTTTGTCCAAAGTCCAATACTTAAGCGCGAAGTTTAAATTGGGCGATAATAATACCGATGATGGCTAAAATGGCGGTGGGATAGAAAGCATAAATATAACTGCCAAACAAGTCCCGGAGTTGTCCGATGGCGAGAGTCCCTAATAATGCGCCAGCGCCATAGGCGGTGAAGACAATCCCATAGTTCTTAGCATAGTCATCGGGAGGAAACAAAATCAGCGTCGCTGTTGGTGCGATCGCCAACCATCCTCCTAAGCAAAGCCAGAATAGACAAAAGGCAACCAGATAGGTCAAGACTGCGCCCTCTCCCGCATTGAGCATCAAAATCGAAGCCACCAGAATTAACACATAGGAAATCATTGCGGCTCCCTTGGGCTGTAGGCGATCGGTCAACCAACCAAATAGAGGACGCCCGATGCCATTAAAGACAGCAAAGATAGACACCGTAATCGCAGCAGTCGTCGCATCGAGTTGAATAATTTCCTGTGCCACAGGGCTAGAAATCCCGATCGCCGAGAGTCCGACAAACGTGCCGATGGTATAGCAAAACCAGAGCGCATAAAAAGACGGCGATTGCAAGAGTGGTCTTCGCTGATTTATGGGGATTTCGACCTGTTTTGGCGTCCAGTTTTGGGGTTTCCATCCGACTGGGGGGAATTTGAGCGTGATTGAGATAACGAGAATAATTGCCGTCAAGCAAATCCCCAGAATGGCAAAGCTAGGAAGAACCCCAAACGCGGCAATTAAGCCCTTTGCCAGGGGTGCTGTCACCAAGGGAGACAGTCCAAACCCGATCGCCGTCAATCCCACTGCCAACCCTTTGCGATCGGGAAACCATTTAGCGGAAACGGCTAGGGGAACACCATAGGCAATACCAACGCCCGCCCCAGCGATTACCCCATAGGTAATCGTTAAGAGGATGATATTCGTGGCGAAACTGGAGAGGAGATAACCAATTCCCGTCACCACGCCACCAATCGCGGTAATTTTGCTCACGCCAATCTTATCAATGTAGAATCCCGTAATTGGCATCAACAGGGCATAGAGGACTAATAAAACTGTGAACGGTAATAAACTTTGGGTGGCGCTGATGCCAAATAAGTCCTCTAGCGGTTTACGGAAGATACTCCAAGAATAGACTGTTCCTAGACACAGTAGGACAAGCGAGCCTAACGGGATTAAAAACCATCTGCCTTTCTCTGCTGGCAAGCCAAAAACGCGAACAGATTGCCAGTTATCCATAGAATCTCCCACACATAGCTGATCATCCAAGAGGATACCACCTGAATAGAATCTGATCAGCTAACTGGATTAAGTTAATTCTCGGCTCTATGATCCCCTTTGTCGATTGGGTTGAGGTACTTAGGTAGAGCCTTCTGGAAGAATAAGCCAACTTAGCAGATAGCTGAACAATTGTCTGCTTTCTCTGACATGCTCCCTCAGCTTCCCCTGCTCCCTCTCTTAACCGAATAATATTGTTGTTACTCGCCCCCACTTTTCCTAGCCAGACAGCGCTCAAACCAATCACAGGCAAGTTCTGCCACATTTTCCAAGGCACCAGGTTCCTCAAACAAATGGGTAGCCCCGGGAACAATTTCTAATTTCTTTTCCACCTCTAGCTGTGCCAAAGCCTCCTTGTTCATCTCAATCACGGGAGTATCATTACCACCCACAATCAACAAGGTTGGCGCTTGCACCTGCGGTAAAACCGCTCCCGCCATATCCGGGCGTCCGCCGCGAGAAACGATCGCATCAACAGCTTGAGGGCGTCGGGCGGCGGCGACTAACGCAGCACCCGCACCCGTACTGGCACCAAAGTAACCCACTGGCATCTTGGGAACATCTGAGTTTTGGGCAAGCCATTCTGTCGCCGTCACCAGCCGATCTGCTAAGAATTCGATGTTAAAGCGCAAATGTCCGGTTTGTCTATCTTCTCGTTCTTCATCTAGCGTCAGCAAATCAAACAGTAGCGTCGCTAACCCAGCTTGATTAAGCACTTCAGCAACATAGCGATTGCGGGGACTATGGCGAGAACTACCACTCCCATGAGCAAAAATTACCACGCCCTGAGTTGCTTCAGGGATATGCAAATTGCCTTCCAGGTTAACTCGACCCGATGGGATTTGGACGGGTTTTTGTTCTACATTTAATGCTGATGTTTTAGTCATGGTTTTAGTCTCAGTAGTTTTATTCTCAGTATTGGTTAATTTTTGAGTGTGTAGGGGCGGGTTTAGGGATTCTCTGTTAATTATTGATGGTAACGTCTGTGCGAAACCCATCCTGTGTAGGGGCGGGTTTAGGGACTCTCTGTTAATTATTGATGGTAACGTCTGTGCGAAACCCATCCTGTGTAGGGGCGGGTTTAGGGACTCTCTGTTAATTATTGATGGTAACGTCTGTGCGAAACCCGCCCCAACCGAGTTTTGAATTAACGCCCTCATCTCCCTAATTCCTCATCGGTAACTAGGAATAAACGATATTCAGTTGATCAACGACATCAATCACGCCAGTAGTATAGATAGCCGCATTATAAGCAGACCGCCATGCCGCCCAATTGGGGATATTACCCCCCAAGATGACAGTGCCATTGTCTACAGCCACCGTCACATCCTCAACATTGACATGAGAATTTCTGGCTAGGGCGGCTTCTATATCTCTAGCAATTACCTGATCAAGGGGTTTATCGGTCAGAACCACCCCAAGTTCATTAATTACATCGATGACACCCGCAATCCCATAAGCATCCTGTTCCGCTTGATATTTCTTCCAATAAGCATCCACAGTACCTCGGAGAGTAACAACTCCTGAGGTAACACTGACTTCTATGTTCGCCGAATCAATATCAGGTTCCCAAACTAAGACAGTTTCTACACTCGATGCAATTTCGCTGTCTGGGGGAACCGTTACCGCAGGTGGATATTTTACCTGGAGTTGGTTATCCACTTTCTGAATTCCCGATACCACCCAAGCGTCTTCTGCGGCTGCCATTTTGGCGCGGTAACTGGGTACAGTGCCTCTCAGGATAGCTTTACTATCTTCAATCGTAATCTCAATATCTGCGGCTGGCACACGCCCATCCCAGCGGATTTGATCTTTAACTCTAGTGCCAAGTTCTTGATCGGTCATGAAAACCATAGCTAACCTATCACCTCAAATCACCATTTGGTTTTAACGGAATCTAACTCATATTGAAATAGCCGACACCCCCACTTCATCTTGGTATTTGTTCCCCTTGGCTTTCCTCTTTCTAAAGGGGTAGATATGATTCTCAAACTAGCGGGGAACGTTCCCTCCCCTTGCCAAGGGGAGGGTTAGGGAGGGGTCAGATTAAGGTAAAGGTATTGGAGATGTATTCCGTCTCAAGACTGACGTTATTGCCGGGTTCGATTCTTTAAGATTATCGTAAACTCCCCTAACTCTATTATTTTGTTCAACTTGTAGATATCATAACTATTCGGATTATGTCTTATCTGATTGCCGTATTGCCCAATCGCACCCAAGCAGAAGCAGCGTCCTCTGCCTTAGTCAAAAATGGTTTATCAACGACTCAGATTAGTATCCTGGGTGAAGGCTATCAAAGCGCAGATGAATTTGGCTTGGTTGAACCCAATCAACAGGCGACTCAACAAATCATCCGCTTAGCTTATTGGCTGATTCCCTTTGGATTTGTGGCTGGCTATGTCTTCAATGTCCTCACGGGTATCGCCATTTTTCCCGGTGCGAGTCGCCTACTCAATCACATTATCGCCGGAATTCTCGGCGCTATTTCTGGAGCCCTGGGCGCTCTTTTAGTTGGTGGTGGTGTAGGTATCGCCATTGGTGGGGGTGATGCTCTGACGTATCGTAATCGCCTGAATGCGGGTAAATATTTGATTGCGGTAAAAGCCTCGGAGGATTTAATCCGCCAAGCTACGTCTGTGCTGCGCCAATTTGAACCCGAAGCAATTCAGGGATATCAAGAGCCGACTTCCGCCTAAGTCGAACTAGTTCGGAAGTTAGAAATCAGAGTTCTCTCCTGCGACAGAAGCACCTTTTCGGCTCTTTGTTTACAGTTAAGTTCAGGAATAAAGATTTGGGTTACTCAATGAACGCCGAGAACCAACCACTTATCGTTGGTAAATCGGTGAGTATCCCTGAATTGATAATGAGAAGGATGAACACCTATGACAGCCACACAAACAAAAAATCAACTTTATGATATTGATAAGATCCGTCAGCAGGCGCGTCAATCTATTGAAGAGGGAGCCGTTACTGAAGATTATCCCCTAGACCGCGAACAAGCTTGTCAGTACCTCAACGAAGCGCTAGCCACGGAAATTCTCTGTGTAATGCGCTACCGTCACCATCAGGTTATTGCTAAAGGAATTAATTATCCTCAAGTTGCGGCGGAGTTTGCCGAACACGCCGAGCAAGAACAAGAACATATGATGATGCTCGCCGAGCGGATTGACCAGCTTGGGGGTGATCCTGATTTTAATCCGGCGACAATCATGAATCGCTCATCTACGGAGTATGGTAGCACGGGTGCGAATATTGAGTTGACTCAATTGATCAAAGAAGATTTAGTCGCCGAGCGGATTGCGATTGAAGTTTACCGCAAGTTAGTTGGCTTTTTTGGTCATGCTGATCCCACAACTCGTCATATCGTGGAAAGCATTCTGGAAGACGAAGAAGATCACGCCAGTGAACTTGCTGATCTGTTAGCGGCTATCGATCCCAGAAATAAACCGAGCTAATTGATTGGTTCTATTGGGCGGGCGATCGCGCCACTTCAGGTAAAAGGTATCCCGTGCTACCAGAACCCAAACTGGGGGCGGGATTCTTACTTGATAAATAGTAGTTGTATTCAGTGTTACAGGCTAACTTCACTCAATATTCATTCTTTAGATAGACGAAATTACGTTATAGATATTGATAATCTGAAGTCTTGGAAGCCCAAACTCTCTAGCGTAGAGATGGCAAGATTGAGGAATGCCATCCCGGATGAACAGGGTGTCAACAGCTCCAGTAACGGACTTACCAAAAAAGATGACTGGTTTTTGGAAAAAATATCAAAATACATTTCTTGCTTCCTTAGAACGCTTAGGTTTAGCGTGGTGGCTGAAAATCGTCACAGATAATCCCCACTGTACTTACTACTTTGGACCTTTCGCCAGTGGTCAGCAAGCCAAACTTTACCAAGCCGGATATATCGAGGATTTACAGGAAGAAGGCTGTAAAATCAGCATGATTGAACTGAAGCAAGGTCAACCCAAATTACTTACTATTTGTGACAATGAACCCGCCGATAATTTTAAGGGCGGTATTTTTGATTTTGTGTATAATTCAAACCTATTTTATTAGTGCGCTCACTGAAAATAAATAATTGATCTGCCAAGGCTTTTGGTCAATTGTGTACTTGACCTAATCCATTGAAACTTTTATAAAGAGGAGACTTGCCGATGGAAAACTTTGATTATGTGGTTCTGGGAGCCGGACTTGGTGGACTTTCAGTCGCCGCCTGTTTGACACGGCAAGGCTACCGAGTTGCTGTCTTGGAAAAGCATTATTTACCTGGTGGCTGTTGTCACAATTTTGATTACGGTGACTACAATTTTTGTGCGGATGTCCATTATATTGCCCAATGCGAACCCGATCGCACAATTAGCCGATTTTTGAAGTTTATCGACCGGGATATTCCCTTTAATTTACTCAATCCCGACTGTATTGACCGGGTAATTACCCCAGAGGTTGATTTTAGCATCCCTTTAGGTTGGGAAACATTCCGCGATCGCCTGATCTCCAACTTCCCAAAGGAAACAGAGGCGATTAACCGTTATTGCGACGAAATCAAGACAGTGCATGAACAGCTACGTCGCTTAGTCGTAGACTTTCCCTGGTATGATCGCAAGTGGTCAGATTGGTTAAAGTTACCCAAATATTGGAATCTGTTCTTAAAACGAAATTGGACACTACAAGACCTCTATAATTATATCGGTTTATCTCCGAAATTACAAGATCTATTGGCGGGTCAAAGTGGGGATTATGGTTTACCCCCAAATCAAATTGCCCTGTTCCCCCATACCTCTTTAGTTCGGGATTATGCCGCAGGTGCTTACTATCCCAAATATCACTTTAAGCATTTTGTAGACACGATTGTTGAGGCAATTGAATCCAGTGGGGGTGTGGTTAAATGTTCTACCCCCGTCGAACAGATTCAGGTGGAAAAGGGTCAAGTTCAAGCCGTCGTTGCTGGCGGAGAAACCTATCAAGCCAAAACCTATATCAGTGATTTAGATCCCAAGTTAACGGTGCAACTGATGCAGGATGATCAGGCATTAAGTCAGCGAGAACGCCAGCGCCTCACCGATTATGAGTATTCCTGTAGTGCCTTCAATATTTACCTGGGTTTAGATGAACGATTTGACCCGGAACGCTATGGAATTGGCAACTGGAATGTTTGGTATTATCCTAAAGGTAACTTAAATCAAGCCTACCAGGAACAACTCGAAGATAACTTCGAGAAGCCCTGGATTTTTCTCTCCTGTCCCACGATGAAATCCAGGGAACCCGGAATGGCACCGGAGGGTCATCATGTGTTGGAGATTAGCACGATTTGTCCGTATCAGCCGTTTAAATATCTTCACGAAACCGACTCCAAAGCCTACAAACAGAAAAAGCGGCACGTCTATGAGAAACTCATGGAGAGTGTGCAAGATTTAGTCCCCGATATCGATAACTATATCCGGATGAAAGTCTTTGGTACGCCGACGACGACGGAGTATTATTTAGGTCAACCGCAAGGAAATATTTACGGCGCAAAGCTGATTCCTAAACAGGTGGGTTTAAATCGATTGGGATATCAAACCGAGTTACCGAACCTATTTTTAGTTGGCGCTAGTGCAGGTTATCCTAGTGTACCTGGCGTGATTGGCAATGGCATGAATGTGGCTGAATTGCTGACTGGAAAACTGGTGTGGGATCGAACTCGTGTTCCTGAATTGCCTGAGGTGCATCCAGCTTTTGCTAACGCTTAGTTTAGATGAGGGAACAGGGAACAGGGAACGGGGAACAGGTTAGCTCTACCCAACCTACAATTGTGTAGAGACGTTGCATGCAACGTCTCTACAATGCTAGGAATCTGCCTTAACCATATCCTGTAACCTTAAGGCATCTTGGGCAGCATAGCCATGTTCATCGTTGATTTTATCGTAACTATTTATCCGGACATGATATGACACAGATAAAATGGTGCATTAGATTTGGTTCGTAGTGAGGGATGCGAGTCCTCTCCAGCTAGGCGGAGAGAGAACTAAAGTTCTCACTACAAACAAAGTCTTATTTTAGTTGGGTCACGGCAGTAGTGGCGTGGCACACCTTAATTGGTGGATTAGAATTGTAGGGGCGCATGGCGTGCGCCCATTTTAACGGTAAAATCTATCCCACAATTTTAGCTGTGTCAGTCCAGTAGGTTGAGCTCTTGGAACGTAGGCTCTCGACTTCTTTTCGAGTAACCCACCCAACGAGAGCGGTTGAGCTTCAAGGTTCTGTGCTTTCCCTGACAGGCTCCTATGGGGATTCGCGATCGCCTAACTATTTCTTGAGACGGCTCTAGCTAAAATTTCCTCAATCCTCTCCACCTGAACATTACCCAATTCTCTCGGTTCCAGCTTATGCAACCCACCCCCATACACCTGTAAGCCCCCATACACTCGCCCCTCACCCATCAGCGCCTGATCCGAAATCTGATTAAGAGCTTGCCACATCTGTTGGTGTAATTCTGGCTGATCCAAAAGTGCTTGAGCCAAAGTCGGTAAGGGATACAACATCAAATAGACATTCGTAGCCGTTGCCTTTGAATGATTGAGGATAAATCGAAACGGTTGACCTTTACCGCTATCCCGACGCCCCATATAGGTACACAGGAATGGAGAAGACGGACGCTTTTCCATTGAATACCAGGGAGAACGATGCTTGCACAAATAGCGATCGCGAATTCCCTGCTTGACTCCCCTGTGCAAATAGTCCCACAGCATCGGATACGTCGCCTCTATATAAGTAAAACTTTTGGTTTTGACGTTTAAGTTTTAATAGTTTAAAGATAAGCGGAGTTCGGGCGGGCAGAAAATGCCCTGGGCAAATCCTGATTTGACCTGGGTTTGAGGGTGTAGTATAACGTTATTGTTATGCTGTATTGGGTTATTTTTGTAACCATTTTTAACCAACTATTCCTAAAATGCCTTGATACTGCGTTATTTGGTTCTCCCTAGCATCGGAAAAATTGAAATACTACAATCATGTTCCATTACCCAATTTGATCGACTCATGCAGAGGTAGATTTGACAAAAAAGCCGTTTTATGCATATCCTGTCGGTTCAACAGGGAATGGGGATGCAATTATCCACCCGTAATATCAAATTTGTTCCCATCAGACAGACAGGATGTCATCTGGTTTTGCGCCAGAGAATTGAGGCAAGAGCCACCCGATTTGAGCAAGTGAATTGGGCGCGATCGCACTGTGATGTAGTCGTCTAGTGAGTTGTGCGATCGCACTGTGATGCTTCAACCTTTGATCAGGATGGTAGGGTTGGTTCACGCCCTGGTTGTGCGATCGTGATCCTCATCCGGTGGTTCCCATCAAGCTTTTACAGTTCCCTGTTCAGAGTTAAGAGTTTTCCCTTGCAAAGGATGAAAAGATGTAATAATTGTTGGGGAAATTATTTCGTTGTCTGTGTCAATCTGTGTCCCTGATATTCACTGTGCTGGAAGCTACCATCCCTTCTGTGTAATCTGTGTTTTGAACACGGATTTGGAGGATTTAGAGGAACGTTAGGGGTGGGCGTGGGAAGTTAATAGCACTGATTACACAGAGACGTTAGTTCTCGCTGGCAAAAGATAAAAATAAGATTCGATTGTGGAGGGATTATTTCGTTGTCTGTGTCAATCTGTGTCCCTGATATTCACTGTGCTGGAAGCTACCATCCCTTCTGTGTAATCTGTGTTTTGAACACGGATTTGGAGGATTTAGAGGAACGTTAGGGGTGGGGAGTTGGCAGGTTAGTAGCATTGATTACATAGAGAGGTTAGTTCTCAATGGGGAGAAGATGATTCTACCGCCTGATTTGGGTATTGCCCAGCAACTGACAGATTGTAGTGCTACACTTCAGTGAAGACAATTACTCAGGGCTAGAACAAACAGAGTCAACACTAGGAATAGGCTGGAGAGTCAGGCAAACCATGACACTGAATTTAGCCAACTTTTACCGCGCATCCAACCCTAGCAAAACCCTCGATCTGAGTCAGTCTGAGGATCGACCGTATTATATTGATTTTTCTTCCGTGCGAGGAAATAATATCATCAAGGAACTAGGGCGCACGATTAGTCGATTATCTCCCGATGAACCAACCTGTCAACTGTTTACCGGACATATTGGCTGTGGCAAATCCACGGAATTACTGCGCCTGAAAACTGAACTCGAACAGCAAGGCTTTCATGTCGTCTACTTTGAGTCCTCCCAGGACTTGGATATGGCAGATGTGGATATTAGCGATATTCTACTCGCGATCGCCCGTCAGGTGAGTACCTCTCTAGAAGCCAGTCACATCAACGTCCAGCCTAGCCGTTTTCAACAGTTACTCCAGGGTGCGACTCAGATTTTACAGGCGGAAGTTAAGGGGGTAAACGTTAAAGTCCCTCAGGTTGGGGATTTAGGGATGACCACTAAAAAAGAGGGCGAGTTTTCCTTGGCGCTGGGTATTGGTGAAATTACCGCTCAAGCGAAGAATAGCCCAGAAGTGCGTTCTCTATTGCGCCAACATTTAGAACCCCGAGTCAATGGCATTTTAGAGGCGATTAACCACGAGTTAATTGAACCCGCCATCCAGCAGTTAAAGCAGCAGGGGAAACAAGGATTAGTCGTCATTGTCGATAATCTTGACCGCATTGATAATAAACAAAAGCCGGGAGGACAACTGCAACCGGAATATTTGTTTGTAGACCGAGGCGAACAGTTAAATCAGTTAAACTGTCATGTTGTCTATACCATTCCCCTGGTTTTAGCCTTTTCCAATGCCTTGGGACGATTAACGAATCGTTTTGGCGTTGAGCCGAAAATATTGCCGATGGTGCGGGTGAAGCAGCGGGATGGTACAATTTGCCAGGAGGGAATGGCATTGCTGCGACAGATGGTATTAGCGAGGGCATTTCCAGGGGTTGAACCTCAACAGCGATTGCGTTTGATTACAGAGGTATTTGATTGTCCGGAAACCTTAGACCGTCTCTGTTTAGTCAGTGGTGGTCATGTGCGAAACTTGCTGGTTTTATTGTTTGGCTGTATCCAAAAAGATGACCCGCCTATCAGTGGGGATTGTTTAGACAGTGTAATTTGTCAGCGACGTAATGATTTGTGTTTGGCAATTACACCCGATGAGTGGGAATTACTGCAACAAGTCGAACAAGACAAAACCGTTAGAGGTGAGGATGGATATCAAGTCCTCCTGCGGAGTTTGTTTGTATTTGAATATCGCGATCAGCAAGGGTGTTGGTTTGACATTAACCCCATCTTAGCTGATCACTTCCCTCCAGGACATGGTTTTGAATGGTAGGGGCGGGTTTGACTACTATATAGCAATCCTATTTGAGTCGTGTCCAAAAATTTGATGATTTTTGGGAATGGGCAATGGGCAATGGGCAATGGGCAATGGGAAAGAGTTTCAAAGCTTTTTTCTCTTTTTTGATTTTTCACAACCTATTTAGGATTGCTATAGCAGTACTAAGGCAAGTTGAGATATTCTCTGCTGTTCCCTGTTCCCTGTTCCCTGTTCCCTGTTCCTTGTTCCCTGTTCCCTGAAAAATGACCAACCCTGACAACGAACAATCCTTAAAAACGCTGATCCGTGCCATCCAATTGTCTCAAGGTGAATTCTCACTCATTCTGGCACGTTGTAATTATTTCACCGGGCAAAAGCAGATCACACAGCAGTTGCAAGAACAATGTTCTCTTGAGATTCAAACACTAAGTCTCCAGCCATCCGTCACCCGACTTTACTCAACCATTATTGAACATCTTTCCTCTTCAAAATCAGCGGTTCAGAATCCCGACTTCTTCAAAAAATCGGGGATCTCGCCGGCAACGGATAAGCAATCCGATGGTGCTGTTGTTGTACTCGGATTAGACTCTATCACCCATCTGGATCAACTGCTAACCACCACCAACCAAATCCGGGAAGAATTTCGCAAATTGCCCTTTCCCTTAATCCTGTGGGTAACCGATAACCTACGGCGAAAACTGATTCGGTTAGTCCCCGATTTTGAAAGTTGGGCAACCCAAGTCGAGTTTGCGATCGCGACGCCCGATTTAATTGATAGAATTGAGCAAACGGCTGATACAATCTTTACTGAGGTCTTAAATACAGGGGTGGGTCGGTTTCTGGATAACGCGGTGTTTACGATCGCTGTGGGTTCCCGTTGGGGTTCTGAATTAGAATCGGCGCTGAAGGATTTGCACCGTCGGGGCGAACCCTTGACACCCGACGTTGAGGCAAAACTGCACTTTCTTCTGGGTAGAGATGCTCAGGCTAATCAGCAGATGGAAAAAGCCCGCCAGTATTATCAGCAAAGTCTGGCATTTTGGCAACAGGGGGATTACCTGGAACAACAAGGCTGTTTGTTATTTTATCTGGGCTTATGGTGGCGGTGTTATGCGGTTTTGCATCGGGCTGACTATTGGCAGTCGTGTTATCGGGCAAAGGATTATTTTCAGCGTTGTGTGCGTGGGTTTCAACAGGGGAATCGTCCGGATTTAGCCGCCCGGTTTATTAATCCCTGGGGAGAAGTGTTAGTTCGGTTGCGGGAGTGGCAGGAATTAGCAGAGGTGGCTGAAACGGCTGTTCATCTCCATCAAACTTATTTAGACAGCACTCATCTGTATACCGGGTATGCTGATGCCCTTTTAGCGGAAGTCGCCCTCGCCAGAGGGGCTTGGAGTGATGCCAAAGAGTATGCTGAATCAGCCCGACAAACGAATAATCAGCAATCCGTTATTGACTTAGCTTCCCAGCAGGATCACACCCATTGGGCTTGGGCATGGCAACACTATCAGAGTTTATATTTATTACTACTGGCAAAAGCCCAACGTCATCTTGACGAGACGGCGGCGGCGATTCAAAACCTGGAAACGGCTAAAACTCAGAGTCTACCCGACTATGACCCCCAACTTTATATTGATATCTTAAAAGAATTACGCGGACTCTACTTTGAACGGGATGAGTATCTGAAATCCTTTGCCCTAAAATTAGAGCAACGTTCGATTGAAGCGCAATATGGGTTCCGCCCCTTTGTCGGCGCTGGACGTTTAAAGCCGATCAAACGAGTGATTAATTCCTCTATTGATTCCATTTACCCCCAAGTCCGAACCCAAGACCGAATTACAGCATCGGGGCGGGGTCAAGACCTGCAAGCATTAAGGACAAGGCTGAGTGAACCCTGCCATAAATTGACGGTCATGCACGGTCAATCCGGGGTAGGTAAAAGTTCCCTGTTATCGGCAGGATTAGTCCCCGATTTGAAACAGCATCCTGTTGGCGATCGCTATGCCTTACCGGTGACGCTGCGAGTTTATACCAATTGGGTCAACGAATTGGGGATAAAGTTGGCGGAGGCGTTAACCGAACGGGGAATTGAAGCCGTTGATTTATCGGATGAAAGCCGTTCGTTTTCCCGGAAACCCGGAGAATCGGTTAAGAGACTTGATGGGATTCTGGAAACCTTATCCCAAAATAGCGAACACCATCTGCTGACGGTGTTAATTTTTGACCAATTTGAAGAGTTTTTCTTTCATTGTAATCATATCGGGACTCGGCGGGAGTTTTATCAGTTCCTGGAAGTGTGTCTGAGGATTCCCTATCTGAAGATTATCATAGCGTTACGGGAAGATTATTTACACTATCTCTTAGAATTTGAACGATTAGCCAATTTAGAGGAGTTTCATCAGAACATTCTGGATAAAACGATTCGCTATTACCTCGGCGACTTTTCACCGGAACGGGCAAAATCAGTAATTCGGGAATTAACCGAGCGATCGCAGTTTTATTTAGAACCCGCCCTCATTAATCAAGTTGTCCAGGATTTAGCTGGTGATGGGGGGAACGTTCGTCCAATTGAGTTGCAGGTAGTGGGGGCGCAACTGCAAACCTACAATATCACCAAGTTACACCAATATCGCCTACTTGATCATCCCAAAGAAACCCTAGCCCAGCGTTTTCTGGAGGAAGTGGTTGTCGATTGTGGGGCGAAGAATAAACAACTTGCCCGACTCGTTTTATATTTACTCACCTATGAGAATGGCACACGTCCCTTGAAAACCCGGGCTGAGTTGGCAGCCGATTTAGACGCCTGGGGATTTCCAGCCGGAATCCAGCAACTGAATTTGGTCCTGCATATTTTAGTCGGTTCAGGGATAGTCTTTTTAGTCCCCGATTACCCCGTCAATCGTTATCAGTTATTTCACGATTATTTAGTCGATTTCATCCGCCAGAAGCAAGCCCCCGGCTTATTAGCCGAATTAGCCGAGGCAAAAGAGAAGCAGAAGTTAACCGAAGCCCAACTCAGACAGGCACTCAAAGAGAAACAAGAGGCATTAACTCATGAACAACAGGCACGTCGGCGGACAGAGATTGCTGAAATTGAAACCCTGAGTTCGTTGGCTCAAGCCATGTTTCTATGCCATGACCAACTGGGGGCATTAGTCACCAGCATTAAGGCAGGTCAAAAGTTAAAGTATATCAATGCGCCAAGGACGATCAAGACGCGAACCTTGTCTACCCTGTGGCACGTCATCTACTCCATGAACGAATGTAATCGCTTCCAGGGACATAGCGGTGGGGTTTGGAGTGTCAGTTTTAGTCCCGATGGTCAAACCCTTGCCTCAGCCAGTACGGATGGAACCGTCAAACTTTGGCGTCTTGATGGTGCAATTCTGCATACGTTTAAGGGGCATAGTGATTGGGTGAGGAGTGTCACCTTTAGTCCCGATGGTCAGATTATTGCCTCAGCCAGTGGTGACGGGACAGTAAAATTATGGGGTATTGATGGCAAACTTATCCGCACCTTGAACGGACATCGGGATTGGGTCAATAGCGTCACGTTCAGTCCCGATGGTCAACTAATTGCCTCAACCAGTCATGACCGTACCGTTAAACTTTGGCGTTTAGATGGCACATTGATTCAAACCGTTAAAAAACACAACGGTGGGATTAATAGTATTAGTTTCAGTCCCGATGGTCAACTGATTGCCTCGGCTAGTCATGACCGCACTGTTAACGTGTGGCGTTTAGATGGCACAACGGTGCAAACGTTCCAGGAACATAGTGATGGGGTTTATAGTGTCAATTTTAGTCCCGATGGTCAAATCCTCACCTCAGCCAGCAGTGATGGCACTGTGAAACTCTGGCGTCTTGATGGTACGATTGTGCAAACCTTTCAAGGGTATAGTAGTTGGCTGTGGAGTATTAGTTTTAGTCCCGATAATCGCACCCTTGCTTCAGCCAGTACTGATGGTACAGTGAAACTGTGGCGGACCAATAGCGCTGTTGTCCAAACGTTTCACGACCATAGTGATGGCGTCAATAGTGTGAGTTTCAGTCCCGATGGTCAACGGATTGCCTCAGCTAGCGGTGATGGCACGGTAAAACTCCGGCATTTACAGGACACAGACGTACAAACTTTTGCGGGACACAGGGATTGGGTGAGTAGCGTCAGTTTCAGTCCCGATGGTCAGATGCTGGCGTCGGCGAGTCATGATGGTACGGTAAAACTCTGGGGTTTAGATGGCAGAGTGGTTCACACGTTTAAGGGACATCGGGGTTTGGTTAAGAGTGTTAGTTTTAGCCCCGATGGTCAAACCCTTGCCTCAGCTAGCACCGACTGTACCGTCCAAGTTTGGTGTCTAGATGGTACAGTGATGCAAATCTTTGCAGGGCATAGCGGTGGAGTCAATAGCGTCAGCTTTAGTCCGGATGGTCAAACCCTTGTCTCTGCCAGTCGTGACGGTACGATGAAACGGTGGCGTACTGACGGCACAATTGTACAAGAGTTTGAACGCCAGGGCAATTGGGTAAATAGCGCTAGTTTCAGTCCCAATGGTCAAATCATTGCATCGGCAAACGGGGATGGCACTGTGAAACTCTGGCGTTTAGATGGCACACTGATGCAAACGTTTCAGGGACATGGCAATTGGGTCAATAGTGTCAGCTTTAGCCCCGATGGTCAAACTATTGCTTCAGCCAGTGGTGATGGTACGGTAAAATTCTGGCGGATAGATGGTATCGAACTACAAACGTTTCAAGGACATGGCAATTGGGTGTACAGTGTTAGTTTTAGTCCCGATGGTCAAACCATTGCCTCGGCTAGCCGTGATGGAACAGTAAAGGTGATGACCTGGCATTTAGCGCTAGATGATTTACTAAGACAGGGTTGTAATTGGTTGCGGGATTATCTCAAGACTAATCCCAATGTCAGTGAGAGCGATAGAAATCTGTGTGATGATATTTATTGTCAACAAGCAAGAGGAGGCGATTGAAATCGCTGCTACACAAATGTATGCGAAGCCTTCCCGAAGGGTAGTCCGCAAGGTAAGGACTGGGTTATAACCGGGGTAGCTCACCCGGATTTGGTACAATCAGTCAGGTGCGATCGCACGAACCTGAAACCTTCTTTTGCCATTTCACAGCTTAGTACTGTTCACAACTTCCCCCAATCGCTTCAAGACACCTAACACCGCATATAAATCATTTCCGGGATTAATCAGCGAGAAAAGCCGGGACAGACCATATCGCGGCGAGTCTTGCTGCATGAGTTTGAGATACACAAATTCACTGCCATTGGTGATAAATCCAAATAGAGGTTCCCTGATAGTCGGACTATTCATCATATAAAATAAGGCTTGGGGAATTCCCTCTAAAACATTAAGCTGCTTGCGCTTCGCCTCAATAACTGTAACCCACAACGTTTGATGTAAAACCAGCACATCAATCCTTCCTCTGAGGGTTTCTGCCTCATCTTCAAACACAATTTCCACTGGCTTTTCTGCCACAGGACGAAACGGATAGCTATAAAAGTTAGCGAGGGATAGCAATGGAGACAGTACCACCATTTTCACAATCTCTTCATGCATGGGATACTCTGCCAAATAGAGAAAATTCGCCTTAACCCGATCAAGCCATTGCTTTTCAGCATCAGTGGCTTGGGGTAAATCATCCTGCCATTCTGGAAAGAACTGTTCATCCTCCACTTGCTGAAGGTTAAACTTTTCTTTGACATCGTGTAAGGTTAGTTCGCTAGCTTGGATGACTTGTGCCATAACTATCCCAATTCATGGTTAGGGTTAATGTCAAATTATATAGCAATTCCCCATTCCTGAAACACTGATTGCACGGATTTAGAGGAACGTTAGGGGTGGGGAGTTGGCAGGTTAGTAACACTGATTGCACGGATTTAGAGGAACGTTAGGGGTGGGGAGTTGAGAGGTTAGTCACACTGATTTCACAGACCGGTTAGTTCTGGCTGGCAAAGGATGATAAAGATGATTCGATGGTTGGGGAGATTATTTAGTTTTCTGTGTCAATCTGTGTCCCTCACTATTCTGTGTTTG
>NZ_JAVJUO010000116.1:0-12511 GCF_040220555.1 Coleofasciculus sp. C1-SOL-03 | reverse complement strand
GTGAATTGAGTCCCTAAACCCGCCCCTACAATTGTTGATTTATCGGTGGGGAGGGCGGGTTTTGTTGTTCATTTATCGGTGAATAGGTGAATTGAGTCCCTAAACCCGCCCCTACGAATGACCCTTGGAGCCTTCTGCCTCCTGCCTTCTGCCCTCTGCCTTCTTGCACTAGGACTTCTGATAAGCGCGAATCATTGCCTGAGTCCCCTGTTCCCCTCCTTTACCACTATCAAACTCTTGAACCATCTTAAATAAACGGTCAGCGAGTTCCACTCCTGGCAATTCCTGAGGCGATGAACTTAAGGTCTCCTGCACCAATCTTAAATCCTTCAGGATATGCTTAATCATAAAACCCGGTTGGAAATCCGACGCGGCAATTTTCGGACCCAAATTCGACAGCGCCCAAGAACCAGCCGCCCCCGTACTGCAAACCTCTACAATTAAGTTCGGGTCAATATCCTGCTGCTGCGCCAACTGCATCGCTTCACACAACGCCACCGCATGCACCGCCGCCAAAACCTGGTTACACAGTTTGACCGCCTGACCACTCCCCATCGGTCCACACAGGCGAATGGTTTTACCCAAAACCGCCAACAACGGTTTGCTTTGCTCAAAATCTTTAGCCTCTCCACCCACCATAATCGTCAGTGTGCCATTTTTTGCCCCAATATCACCTCCAGAAATGGGTGCATCCAAAAAGCGCAAGTTATGCTGTTGCAGTTGCGTCCCGATTTCACGCGCCGCCTCTGGACCAATTGTACTGGTATCAATCACCAGCGTACCTGGACGCGCTGATTCGGCAACCCCTCCCGTTCCCAGCAGAACCTGTTTGACATCAGGAACATCACTGACACAGGAAAAGACGATATCAGCCGATGCGACAGCCTCATGAATCGAAGGCACCACGGTTACCCCAGCCTGAGCCGCAATCTCTACACCCGGACGATTAGGGGTTCGATTCCACCCCTTAACCGCGTAACCCGATGGCGCCAAATTTGCCGCCATAGGTCCGCCCATGACGCCAAGTCCGATAAAGGCAATCTGTTGATTCATATCTGTTGAGTCCATTGTCTGTGCTGCTTATCAGTTGCTAGAGATGTCATGCCTTTGTCATACTAGAATCTCTTGAGAGAAAATCGGGGAGTCTCAGTCTCACGCCAATCATCGAGTTGGTTTGCCAGAAAAGCGACAGGAAATAAGCCGTACTGAGTCAGCCGACGTCATCGAAAATAATCTATAAAAATAACTACAATACTTAAAAAATACTATGGTAAATCCCAGCGAGATTCAAGAGTCCACCCTTCCCCAACAGCAACTCGCTCATCAGCAGGTTGGGAAAATGGCGTTCGCCTTATCCATCGGCATTGGGCTGATTTATCTGGCATTTCTCAAACCGGGGATTTGGGGCTTTGATGGCAATGACATGCTGGATGTTTCCCAGTCATTAGTTACCGAATTTGATTTTAGCGTGCCGCCCGGTTCCGGAGCCTTGGGTCGCGATGGGCAATATTACTCAATTCGATATCCCTTATTACCGATTATTGCCACACCCTTTGTTGCCGTGGGACTGGTGTTGGGTCACTGGTTCAATATACCGACGAACTATTCATCGGCGGTTTGTGCGTTGGTTGTATCAGTAATATTAACGGCTTTAACCACATCCCTGGTAGCTTTATTGGCATTGCGCTTGGGAAGCAGTCGCACGGGGGCGTACTTAGCCGCCTTATGTTTTGCCTTGGGTACGACAGCCTTGGTCTATTCGCGAGAGTTCTTTGCTGAACCCCTCCTCTCTTTTATAACTGCGTCTAGCCTCTATCTTGCCCTGGGAAAAACCAGTCGTGAACATGCGGGTGCGAGTATTCTTTCCGGCTTAGCCTTGACCGCAAAACCGGCGGGTATTGTCATTGGACCGGTGTTGTCCGCCTATCTCCTCCTCAAGCGGTATCCCCTGCGGAATGCTCTGGGTCCCCTACTGGGTACAATTATGGGATTTATGCTGTTCATGGCGTATAACTACCTGCGGTTTGGTGGTTTACTCTCCAGTGGACAAAATGCCTCCAAATTTACCTTGGATGGAATGCTAGAACGATTCATCGGTTTGATCTTGAGTCCCGGCGCAGGCGGGGGGTTAATCTGGTACTGTCCGCCGACTATTCTGGCAATTATTGGATTTCGCAACGCGCTCAAATCTAAACCCCTAGAAGCCTTAGCCATTGTGGGCATATTCGGCGGGTATTGGCTACTCCATTCCTTGTGGGAATTTGGCGGCTGGAGTTGGGGACCTCGATTTTTAGTTCCCGCACTTCCAGGATTGATGGCGCTAGTCGCCCTGATTGGGAAAAGGTGGTGGAAGTGGTTAATTGGTTTGACGGTACTCGGGTTCCTCGCCAACGCCCCAACCCTGGTATCGTATTTTCAACGCTACTATGCCGAAGCCGTCGATGGAGGGTATATTAACCGAGCCAGAGCCTTATGGGATTCGCCCAGCTATGCTCCTCTATTTAATGCTTGGGGTGCAGCCTATCGCCAGGTTAGCAGTGCCTTAAGTACAAATATTCGAGATGTCCTAGGGCAAGTTGGAGAACCACCGCCCGGTGACCAAATGACCAGCGCTCAATTGTTACATATTGTGGCGGTGTGGTGGTGGGTATTGCCTGCTGTTGGTATCCCGATTTGGGTGGGTGGACTTTTCGCCGCCCTGTTGATTGGAGCAGGCGTTTGGGTGCTGCGTTGGGGATGGCTGCAAGCTAGAGCCAAAGCATAAACGGAATAGTGGCAACAAGGCAGAGGGCAGAGGGCAGAAGGTTTCCAGGAAAATACCAAATAAGTGGTCGGACTTTCATTCAAATTAACGGTTGAGATTAGGGAACTCACGGGCAGGGAACAGTCAGGATTTGAGGCTTGTTAATATTTCTTAGTACAGCGTACAGAAGTTATGTCCAGGTACTTAGTTGTCAGAAAGAAGCGGTATTTTAATGGTGTGATTCAACTGTTTTGGCGATACGTGCAATGAAATTAATCATTCAAATCCCTTGTTATAACGAAGAGGCTACCCTAGGGCTAACACTGTCCGAACTCCCCCGTCAAGTCCCTGGAGTCGATACGGTAGAGTGGCTAATTATCAATGATGGTAGTATCGACCAAACGGTTGAAGTTGCCAAAGCCTGTGGCGTTGACCATATTGTTAGCTTTGATCATAATCAGGGTTTAGCCAAGGGGTTTATGGCAGGGATAGAAGCCTGTTTAAAGGCAGGAGCCGATATTATCGTGAATACAGATGCCGATAATCAGTACTGTGCCGCAGATATCCCCAAACTCATTGAACCTATATTACAAGGTCAGGCAGAAATTGTCGTCGGTGCCCGACCCATCCAGCAAATTAAGCATTTTTCTCCCGCCAAAAAGTTTTTGCAAAAATTAGGAAGCTGGGTAGTCCGAATCGCGAGTAAAACCAATATCCCCGACGCTCCCAGTGGCTTCCGCGCCATCAGTCGGAATGCAGCGCTGCAACTGAATGTGTTTAGCCAATATACGTATACCCTAGAAATGATTATTCAGGCGGGACAGAAAAACATCGCCATTGCTTCGGTGCCAATTAGAACCAATGATTTCCTGCGCCCGTCCCGTTTAGTTAAAAGTATTCCCGCTTATATCCAGCGCTCTATTCTTACAATTGTTCGCATCTTCATGACCTATCAACCGCTTCAGTTCTTCACAGTTCTGGGGACGGTTCCTTTCGGATTAGGGTTGATTCTGTGCGTGCGTTGGTTGGTGGTCTTTGATCCGGATAGAAGTCGTGCGCCTAGCTTAATTGTCGCCGCCATTTTAATTCTGATTGGCTTTCAACTGTGGATGTTTGGATTAATTGCTGACTTGATGGCGGTGAATCGTAAGCTGCTAGAAGATATTCAACTGCGGCGGCGACGTGCTGATATTGAAGATTACCGGAAAAATAAAGTATGAATCATCAACCAAGACAGAGGAAAAGGCTTTTACGCAGATATTGCAGCACTGATAATAAATCCCAAGTTACCGTGAGGTGGGCAAGAGCAATCAACGATAATAGAAGCGTTTCCAAGTTGATCATTCTTGCCCACCCTACATAAAATCGCAGAGTATAACAAACAAATAACATAAGACATAAGACATAAGACATAAGACAATGAATAAAGACCTGTTTGCCCGTGAAGCCCTTGTCCAAATCCCCAAACTTCTCACTCTGCTAGACCGCAATCCGCACAGTCCAACTTATGGCTGTTTTGACCGCAACTTCTGGCAGTATAAAATTATCGATTTCCCTAGTGGGATGGCTCAGGAGTTTGTTTTACCCCTGGCATTGGCGTATAATACCCAATTATCCGATAATCCTTTCTACCAACAACCAGCGATTCAAGATTGGGTGGAAGCCGGAATTCTTTATGCGGCTAAAAGCGCTCATCCGGATGGGTCTTGTGATGACTATTTCCCGTTTGAACGCGCTGGAGGCGCAGCGGCATTTTCCCTACTCGCCTGTATTGATAGTTATCAAGAATTAGGCTTAAATAACCCAATTGCTTTACAGTTTTTTGAACAACGAGCCGATTGGCTAGCTCATCATCAAGAAAGTGGACGCCTGACCAATCACCAAGCGTTAATTGTTCTGTGTCTAGATTTACTGTCTAATCTATTACAAGCCACCCAATGGGATAGAGCTAGAGTGCAACGTTTAGAACAGGTATTATCTTGGCAAAATCCTGAAGGTTGGTTTATTGAGTACGAAGGCTGTGACCCCGGTTACCATACGTTAACGATTTCTTGTTTAGCCCGGATTTATCAACTTAGACCTGATCCCCGGCTTAAAGAAGCATTAGTCAAAGCGGTTGATTTAGCCGCAGAATTTGTCCATCCTGATGGTTCTTATGGGGGAGAATATACCAGTCGCAATACATACAATTTCTTTCCCCATGGTTTTGAACTGGTGGGACAATGGTATCCCCAAGCCCTAGAAATTAACGATCGCGTCCTGGTGGGACTGGCAAATGGACTGGCTCCTTGCTATGCCGACGATCATATTATCGGTCACCATACCTGGAATTATCTTCTCGCATGGCGTGATTTTGTGTCAACTCGACCTGAACCTACTCCTCGTTCTCCGGGTCGGGTTTGGTTTAAGGACGCACAAGTTTTAATTGACCGTCGCCAAAATACGGAACTGTATTTAGCCTTAAACAAAGGGGGTGTCTTTAAACTGTTTAAAGATAACCGTTTAGTCGCTTCTGATACCCAATTTTCTTTGCAAGTCGCAACCGAAAAAAAAATAAAAAATGCGGTGGGTCATTTAGTCGATACCTATCAAGTAAAAGTTGAGGACAATGAAATTACGATTGAAGGGGAGTTGGGCTGGGCTAAACAGAAACAAATGACTCCGACAAATTTACTAATTTTGCGAGTCGTTATGCTCACCGTCGGTCGCTTCTTCCCCAACTTAATCCGCAAACTCTTACAAAAAATGCTAATTACAGGCAAGCAAAACGCTCCATTCCACTTCCGTCGCTTGATCGAGTGGAAAAATGGACAATGGCATATCAGTGATGAGTTACAAGCCAAGTCCTGGAAAGACGTGATTGCGGCTGGAATCGGGGGCGATCAAACATCAATTTATGTGGTCATGAGTCGCACGTTTCAACGGGGACAATTACAGCCCTGGTTAGATTTAACCGATGAGGTTAAAAAACTGGATGTTTGTGAATGGTTACGATTAGAGCGAAAATTTTAAAATCATCAACAATGAACAATCAACAATGAACCATAAATTATGAAACGACTTATTTCAATCGCTGTCAGTCTAATCATCTTGGGGGTGATTTACTCCAAAATTGATTTTCCCGAACTCGTTGCCGTTTTTCAAAATAGCGATCGCTTCTGGATGCCTGTAAGCTTGGGAATGGTTGTTCCCCTAACCTTATTCACGTCTTGGCGGTTGCAACAACTAATGCCCAGTGGCGCTCGCTTGGGCTTTTTTGAGGCAAATCGGTTAATTTTAGCGGCAAGCGTTTTAAATATGGTACTGCCGTCCAAGATGGGAGATATTGCCAAAGCCTATTTCATGAAACAGCGCGGTCATCTAAGCGGAACACTTTCGTTATCGCTGGTGATTTTTGAGAAAGCTTGTGATCTGTTATCCCTGCTGTTGTGGTGTGTTTTTGGTTTATTGCTCTATGAGCCGAAAGATTGGCTATTTTGGCTGATGACACTGGCGGTGGGCGTGGGTTTAGTTTTGGGGATTTCTCTGTTAGCGTCTCGAAAATTTGCTTATTTTTTCTTTCTTGTGGCTCGCAAAATTGCCCCCAAAAAAATGCGTTCCAAATTAGAAACGATGCAAGGATCGTGGGGGGACATGCATGACTATTTTTGGCGCGATCAACGTCAACTTCTCAAAATTACCGGAACGTCGATTTTTATTTGGTTTTTACACTTATTACAAATTTGGTTCTTTATCCTAGCGCTGAAGGCGGCGACTCCGTTTCTGGTGAATCTCGCCTTATCTCCTCTGGCCATTTTAGCCGGATTATTACCTCTAACCTTTGCCGGAGTTGGCACACGCGATGCCGCATTAGTATTGTTTTATCAGGACTATCTAGACCCTGCAACTGCCGCCGCCTTGGGATTGTTGTGTACCTCGCGTTACTTTTTACCTGCCATTGGCGGGTTACCATTCCTGAGTCAATTTTTAGCAACAGTCCGTACAATCAAGAACAGTCGAGACACGTAGCGCTTAGAGTGACTCATCTCACTCAATTTAGTGATTGAAATCACACGTATTGCGGACTACATATCACTGATAGCGTGATCCGAATCCTAGAAGCTAGTAGTAATGCCCAGATAAGCTTAGCAAGTCCCCCATGTTACTTCCCAGCAGCGACCGTTTACTCAACAGTCCACCTGATTGGTTGGAGTCAGACAAACCCTTGTGTCCTAATTTGGTTAAGCAAACTCGGCAGTTAGAAGTGTTGAATGAGGAATTAGCGGATAAAATTGCAGAACGTCAAGATATGGAGTTAGCCCTGAGGAAATATCGCAGCATGTTTGAGGGTGCCGTTGAGGGCATCTTTCAAACCACTCCAGACGGGCATTTTATTGACTGCAATCCAGCGCTGGCAAAGATTTATGGTTATGCATCCCCAGCAGAACTGTTGGAGGAACTAACCGATATTGGACAACAACTTTACGTTGATCCAAATCGACGACGGGATTTCATCGAGAAACTGCGATCGCATGATTCAGTCACAGACTTTGAATCCCAGGTGTATCGAAAAGATGGGCAGATCATCTGGATTAGTGAGAATGCTAGGGCGGTGCGCGATCGCGACGGGAATTTACTCTATTATGAAGGATTCATCACCGATATTACCCAGCGCAAAGTTACCGAAGAATCCTTGCAGCGATCCCAAGCCAAATACAAAGCCCAAGCCGAGCAACTTGAGCAGACATTAAATCAACTGCAACAGACGCAACAGCAGTTAATTGAAAAAGAACATCTTTCCACCTTAGGCAAATTGCTCGCTGGCGTTGCCCACGAAATTAATAATCCAGTTAATTTCTTATGCAACAATTTCCCCCATGCTCAACAATATACCACAGACTTATTAAATTTACTCCAACTCTACAGCAAATATAACCCCCAACCTGCACCGGAAGTTCAACAGGAAGCTGAAGACATGGATCTAGAGTTTCTGGTTGAAGATTTTCCCAAAACCCTGTCATCGATGCAAATGGGGGCTGAACGTCTGCGCCAACTTGTTCATTCCCTCAAAACCCTATCTGGAGGAGACGAAGAGCAATCGATAGATATCCATCAAGGGTTAGATAGCACCCTAGTCATGCTCTACTATCGTTTAAAATCCAAAGGAAATAAGCAAGAAATAAAAGTATTCAAGGATTATAGTAAACTGCCTTTAGTCACTTGTTATCCTTGTGGGTTAAATCAGGTATTTATGAATGTGCTTTGTAATGCCATCGATGCCCTCAGGGATATGCGTTTTCAACCCGCTAATGGGGACAGTGAGCAAACTCTAACGCCATCCATCTGGATTCGCACAGAATTAATCGATAATGAGAAATCTGGGGCGTGTGCGGTTATTCGCATTATCGATAACGGACCCGGAATAGATGACGAACGGAAACAGCGAATCTTTGAGCCTTTTTTTACGACTAAACCTCCGGGGAAAGGTACGGGTTTAGGATTGTCAATTAGCCATCAAATCATTGTTGAAAAACATGGCGGAACGTTTACCTGTAATTCCACACCGGGTCAAGGAACAGAGTTTGTGATTGAAATTCCGATTTGAATTTAGGGTTTATAGGTCATAGTTGATTGGGTAGCAAGGTTTTACCCCAACGCTAGTGGTTGAGTTGAGCTACCTGTAGGGGTACGATAATATCGTGCCCCTACCATAATCAAGAGGCTGCCTGCTCAGATTCGGCTAAAAGATATTAAAATTCAAGGTTCTCCTCACCAAAGAAACTTGACATCCGATCAAATTAACCAACTCTGGAGATATGGTCATAGTTTTGAAAAAAACGCTCAAATTCAAGATAAAGATTTAGAATCAACGCTGTTTCAGATAGCTGAGTGGATTAAAGTAGAATTAAGAAGTATATGAAAGCGATGAGACTCTTGACCTGGTTGGATGTTCGGCGAGTTATTCGTCGAGAAACAAACTATGGAAGTCACCTGCCAAAGGGAATTGTCAGAATTAATAGTTTTTCTGATGCCATAGAAATTGGTATATCGTCTGAGGACTATCGAGATAATGCAAAGCAAGCTCTCAAAGAATGGTTTGGAGATTGGTATCAACAAGAAGAAGAAGAGAATTTTATTCAACTAGACTTGGGAGAGGAAATTTTACCCGTAGAGTTTATTCACCAGGAAGAAAGCGGCGATACCGATATTCCGATTCGTCCCTTCTGGGAAGAAGTAGCTTACTTGCAAAATAATGGTGAGCCAGAGACTGAAGTTCCAAAAAATCTCCATATCCCAGAAGCCTATCCTAGTACCAGCCCCCAATTAGTTGCCTTTTATTCGTTCAAAGGAGGAGTAGGCAGAACCCTGCACTTAGCTGCCCATCTTTTTGCTTTACTTGAGCGAGCCAGAGAACTCAATCAAGCCAAAACATTTTTAGTCGTAGATGCTGATTTAGAAGCACCCGGTCTAACCTACTGGAATCGCTCGGAAAAACAACAACCTACTGTTTCTTTCATTAATTTTCTGGAAGCTTACCATGCTTCATCTCTGGAACCAGAACCCGTGCTTTCCTTTTTGGCGAAAGAGCTGAGAAAATCTCCCAAACGGGATGGAAAATCGACAATTTACTTTCTTCCGGCTTGTCTAGATGATAGCGAATTACTCGATACACCTATTCTACCCGAACACTTAGTCAGAACTATCGATGGAGCATGGGAATTTGGTAATGCTTTATCTCAATTAGGTCATGCTGTAAATGCGGATTATGTACTCATTGACCTGCGTTCTGGTTTAAGTGAAATTTCCAGTCCGATTATTTTTGATCCGAGAATTCAACGGTTTATCGTAACCACAATTAATGACCAATCAGTCAATGGTTCGAGTTTAGTTTTGCAGCAGTTAAGTCACACCGCTCCTCCAGAAACAGAAGTTGACTCAGAAAACTACTATGATCCTCTAGTATTGATTACTCTACTCACGCCAGAACTTAAATCCCTTCCTGCTTTTGACGAGGCTTTATCTAGATTTCAGGCGGCTTATGTTCAGTCTCAAGGTGATATTTATCAAACTCGTTTAAAAATAAAGGAAACGGATTTCACTCAGGAATTGCTTTATTTGAATAATTGGGAGGATGCTCGTTCAAAACTTAGCCCGACTTCAGTCACGAAAGTTGCAAAGGAGTGGGCAGAGAGTCAGTTAATCAAACCGAAAGAACAGCACTTAGATTTACCAACAACTCAGGACTCTAATCCCTTGGCAGCAGTGCGTCGTCTCCGAGATGTGTGTCAGCAGTATGAATATGCTGAAAGTGGACAGGGAGAGGACTTGTTAGTCACTGAACCGTTGAAAAACTTAGCTACGACTTTTCGGGATGAGTTACCCCGTATAGTCTCAATTGGCTCTAAAGGTTCAGGTAAGACATTTAATTATATTCAGTTGTCTCGTTTAAAATATTGGCATAAATTTATTCAGCGGGTTTTGGGTGAAACGAATGAATCTGAAGAGAAAACTTATATATTTCCCATGCTGCAATCGCTGAATCTCCGAGACAATGCCATTAAAATTATTCAAGAGGCAAGAAACGAAGTTATATCTGTTTCCGGCAATAGTTTTTCAGAGTTTTCTCATTCAGAATATAACGATAAGATTGAATCAGCACTTGCCAACCAAAACTGGGGAAAGCAGGAATGGACACAATTTTGGATTAAAGAGATTGCCAAAACTGTCGGTCTTGATCCAGAAAGCAAGGACTATTGGAGTTTTAATGATATTAACAATGTCCTGAAGCAGAAATCATTGAGGGTAATCTTTTTATTTGATGGGCTAGAAGATATTTTTCCTGACGCATCCTCTAATTCCATCCAGCAAGCCGCTATTGAGTCTCTGATTCGTCTACCAGCCCGGTTATCAGAAATTAGAAAAAATAACTTAGGCTTAATTATTTTTATCCGGCGTGATTTTGTCCGTTACGCCATCACCCAGAATTTATCTCAATTTGAAAATCTCTACGGGTCTTATGATTTATATTGGGATGCTGATTCTTTTATGAATCTAGTTTTTTGGGTTTGCAGTCAAGCGAAAGTTATCGATGCTGATGAATCAGAACTAGATAGCATGACTCGCGAACAGCTCATTGAAAAGCTAGAAAATTTATGGGGCAAAAAGCTGGGTTCTGATAAGTCAAAAGAAGCTTATACACCGAATTGGGTATTCGCTGCTCTGACAGATTTTAAAGGAAGGCTACAAGCTAGAGATATTGTGCGCTTCTTATATCATGCTGCTGATGAAACCATAGAAAATGCCCAAGAAGTTCAATTTGAAAAGTGGTCTACCAGCCGTCTCTTACCACCCCAGGCGATTCGTCGTGCTTTAGAACCCTGTAGTAAGAAGAAGGTTCAAGAAGCCAAAGAGGAGTATCCTGCCTTTAGAACATGGGTTGATACTCTCCAGTCTAAAGATCTAAAAGAAATGCGAGTCCCATTCACTTTAGATAATTTTGAGATCGAACCATCAACGTTAAGTATGCTGGAAGAAATCGGAGTGGTTTATGAAGACCGAGCTAGAGATGATACGCCGCGATATTATATGCCAGAAATTTTTCGCGCAGGTTTAGATTTTACCTTAGATAAAGGAGCGCGTCCTCGGGTTGTGGTATTGAAGCGCAAGGCTCTAGGATCAGGGATTATTTAATCCTAGTTGTGTAGAGACGTTGCATGCCACATACCGTTTTATCTATACCATATAGTAATTACCGTTCAGTATAGAATGACTGAAGCAAGTAATCAAGTAACTTTGATGGAATTGCGAAACCGTGCTGGCTTAACTCGCCGACAAGTGGCGATGGAGTTAGGCGTGACGGAAAAAACAATCTACGTGTGGGAGACGAGTTCAAATCCACCTCGCCTGACGGTGGCTCAGGTTCAGCGCTTGATCGAGATGTTGAATTGTTCTATGGCGGAACTGGTTGAAGCGACAGAAAATCGATCCTAGATGAAGTTATCTGTCAATAATTGCTACACAAGGAAAGTAAGCAGATATGGTCACTACTCCTGTTGGACAACAAGTTTTCTCCCTGGAAGACTATATGCAAAATCCTCCTGATCGGATGGAGTGGGTGAATGGGAAACTGGTTGAGAAAAATGGAATGACGTTTAAGCATAGTGTCACTCAATCCCGATTAGATTATTACTGGAGGAGTTATAAAATCTCCAGTGGGCAAGGGGGAGAGGTGTTGACAGAAGCCCCCTGTCGTACTAACAAGCAAGGGCGGCGTCCAGATGTTGCTTATATCACTCGCGAATTGCTTGAAGAGTATGGTGAGTTTGAGGTAATTCCTGTCAGTTTTCCGTTAATTGCTGAGGTGGCGTCCCCGACTGACTTAGTTGAGGATTTTTGGGCAAAGGCGACTAAGTATTTGGCGTCAGGTTGTCAGGAAGTTTGGTTAGTGTTACCAGAGAATCGCTTAATATTTGTGCTGACTCAAACTCAAAAGTTATGGTTTGGTAAGGGTGAAGTCGCAAGAACACAGGAGGTATTAAAAGGATTTAGTGTGGCAGTGGATGAATTATTGGATTGATATCATTTTTGTCTACATAGGGCTTGCTGCACAAGTCGGAAACCCTTAGATTTCAAGGCTTTGAGGCAGTTGTTCTGCGGCTGTTGTGCAAGAAAATAAGACAGGATTTGTAAAAAACCTAGCACCTAGCGTGAGAAAGATACTCCCAGGACAACGATTGTGGGTTGGATTAAACCCTCTTCCCTTCTGCCTTCTGCCTCCTGCATAAAAGC
>NZ_JAVJUO010000115.1:0-6533 GCF_040220555.1 Coleofasciculus sp. C1-SOL-03 | reverse complement strand
AAGAAAGCTCAATTAAGAGAGCGAACAAAAAAATATGCTCGAATGCTTTCTGCCTGGGCATACAGTCGTTTTTATCAGGTTTTGTCATCGATTTTATCCAACCGAGGAATAGCTCTAAAGTTGGTCAATCCAGCTTACACGAGTTTGATTGGATTGGTTAAATATAGTCGAATGTATGGACTATCGTCTGATGTGGCGGCTGCCCTGGCAATTGCCAGAAGAGGAATGAAGTATAGTGAGAGATTGCCGCGCTCTGTGTCCGCCTATCTTGGAGTGAATCCGAGAAAGCACGTATGGAGCGCTCTATATCAATTTAATAATTTTATTGGTCGATGCCCTGTAGTCAATCGTAGACACGATTATTACAGTGTCTCTAACTGGGAACCGTTGGTTAAGGCTGATATCGAGCAACAACGCCGGGTATCAGCCAAGCTTTTGCGTTAACGGTTATCGACCAAAAGTTACACCGTGGACTTATACCAAGACAGAATTACTTATGGGTAGGTTTGTCTAGGTTTTTAGAAGCGGTTGTTGAACTGCTCCTCTGAGGGAACGACAACGGCACGTTTAAGAACTGGCTGGGGGAAATCGAGCCAGGAGTTGCTCACGGGATAGCTGAGGCAATTGTGAGAGGTATTGACTTAAGTCTTGGGGAGGTAATCCTAATAAAGGAGTGACCAGTGCGGTGAGTTGAGCGTCCAATTCTCCAAAACGAATTCTGAGTAAATTTTCGACAATGAAACGCTGTGCCTGTTGAATTCCTGATTCACTATTTTCGAGTTGAGACAATTGCAGTAGAAAGGGAGTTAACTGCTGAGAGGGCAATGCCGATAAGGGAGTGATTAAAGCAGCGAGGGTAGAGGTTAACTGTCCCAAGCGAGTCTGGAGAACGTTTTCGATAATCAGCCGTTGTCCCTGCTGTAATCCCTGCTGTAATCCCTGCTGTAATCCTTGTTGTAATCCCTGTTGTAATCCCTCCTGTAATCCCTGTTGCATAGCTTCTTCCCTGGCTTGTTGCCGAGCCGCATCCAGTTGTTGCCGATAAAGGGGTGCTAATGCCATAATTAACTCCCTCTCCTCTGTGTCTAAGGGTTGTTCTTGATTGGCTTGTAAGTTGGCTTGCAAGTTATACAATAACTCTAGCGTAGACTCCCGCCGTTGGCTGTCTTCGGGTAATGCGGTGATCTCCTCTATGGCTTGCTGTTGGACTCTGCCCTTTCCCAGAAGTCTCAGCCATAGGGTTTCTGGAGTACGGGGGAGTTGGTGGATGACGACAATTGCTGTTCGGAAAGCCTGGGGGAGAAAGTATAGTCCACTTAACCAGTTTTGCTCATCACTGAAGGCTGCAAAGCTATCGAGTAAGGGTGTTGAGGCAGTGGGGGTGAGTATCCATAATTGGGAGAGTTCACTCAGATTAATGGAAGTGGACTCCCGTCTGGCACGTCGTCTCAATTCCCGATGTAGGTCAAACAGTTTCGCTAGACAATCACAAATTTGATCGGCAGTGACGGCGTTGCGAAAGGGTTCAAAGACAGCAGCAGTTGTGACAAAGCGTCCTAAAAGTCCCAGAGAGAGGAGGTAGTCATCTGAGATAGAGGTGGGGATAAATAAAACGTCAACCTCTCGCACTTCCCCAGCAATGTCACGACTGGTTTCCACTTTTCCGATTGGGGACAAGAGTTGGTCAAGATAGTCCTTGGCAAATTGGTCATGGGGGAATCGAGTCATTGGGGGATGGGAATAGTCTACGAGTGTAGAAGTTTATCTTAGATCTGACCCCTCCCTAACCCTCCCCTTGTCAAAGAGAAGGAACTCGAAGCCAGTAGTGGTGTAGCCAACCTAATTTGATGGATGACGCTGACGCCAGAAAACCGTAGGGGCGCACCGACGTGCGCCCGTGTCAACTTAAGGTGAAACCATTGCCAGGTGTGTTCATGGCGTTTGAAGAAACGGCGGCAGAATTGACCCAAAATGTCGCGTCTTTGGGTTGGGATTTGGACGAATTGACGGCAACAGAAAAACTCTCGATTGATTATGTTTATATTGACCCGCAGGAGATTGAAGAAACTGGGGACTATGATTTAGAAGCTTTATTTATTCGCCTCGGTAGTGCCATTGACGCCATCGGTGCCAAGCGAGTTGTCCTGGATACCGTTGAAGTGCTGTTTTCTGGCTTGTCCAATACCGCGATTGTCCGGGCAGAGTTGCGGCGGTTATTTCGCTGGTTGAAAACGAAAGGGGTTACGGCAATTGTTACCGGGGAAAAAGGGGAGAACTCTCTGACTCGTTATGGCATCGAAGAGTATGTTTCTGATTGCGTGATTCGCCTCGATCACCGTCTTTACGAAGATATTTCAACCCGTAAGTTGCAAATTGTCAAGTACCGGGGGTCTAGTCACGGGACAAATGACTATCCCTTTTTGATTAATTCAGACGGGATTACTGTATTGCCGATTACATCCGTGGGATTGGATCAGGTTGGTTACGGTTTCAGGCGAGACGTCCGACGGCTTATGGCTTAGAAATGCACCTGGTACAAATTCACAGTTTAATTAAAGCGTTTCAGCCCACGGTTGTGATTATTGACCCGATGAGTAATCTGACTATGGGCGGTACTCTATTACAGGCAAAAGCTTTTCTTTTCCGGCTGATTGATCTGCTTAAATCCCAACAAATTACGGTGTTTTTGACGAATTTAATCCAAGGGGGGATGCCTGTTGAGCAGACTGAGATTGGCGTTTCCTCGTTAATGGATACGTGGTTGGAGGTGCGCTTTGTGGAGAGTAATGGCGAACGCAATCGTGTATTTTTTATCCTCAAATCTCGTGGGATGGAACACTCCAATCAGGTGCGGGAATTGAAATTAACCAAGCAGGGAGTCGAGTTAGTCGATGTCTATTTGGGAGAAGGGATGGTGCTGACGGGTACGGCGCGAAGGATTCAAGAGGAAAAAGAAAAAGCCGTGAATTTGACTCGAAAACAGGAATTTGAGCGCAAGCGCCGCGATTTTGCCCGCCAGAAAGCGATTGTCCAATCCCAAATCACCGCCTTGCAAGCACAGCTAGAACGGGAAGAGGAAAATATTGAACAGATGATGCAGGAGGAGCAATCACACCAAGATAGTCTACAGCAAAACCGAGTCGCGATCGCGCAGCTTCGTCAGGCGGATTTCATTCAGGGCAATGAGTAGACGTCTGGGGTTAATCTCTCAAGTATCAACTACCAAGTGTTTTTCATTATGGAAACTCTACAAGAAATTAGCAATCAGGCATCAGAGTTTTGGCAATTGCGCCTCTATGTAGCAGGGCAAACCCCGAAATCAATTAAAGCATTTGCTAATTTGAAAAAAATCTGTGAGGAACATCTGAGTGGTCAATATCATATTGAAGTGATTGATCTACTCGAAAATCCTCAACTTGCCAAAGGAGACAAAATTGTGGCGATTCCGACATTGGTGCGAAAACTCCCGCCACCACTCAAACAAATTATTGGTGATTTATCCAATACTGAAAAAGTTTTGGTCGGACTCGATTTGCGTCGAGAATCCGAATAAAGTTAGACGGTATATGGGCAAAGTAATTCGATCAACAAATAGGATAAAATAATGGAATATGAAAACATGAAAAGTTCGACAGAAGCCTTTGAAAAAGCTCTGATTCAAAGCAACACAACGCATTACTGTCTCCACTTGTATATTTCTGGAACAACCTTAAAATCGATCCGTGCCATTGAAATGATTAAAAGTATCTGTGAAGACTATCTTTCCGAACGATACACCTTGGAGGTTATCGATATTTATCAACAACCGGAATTGGTTAAGCAAGCGCAGATTTTTGCCACACCCACCCTAATTAAAACACTGCCCCTGCCATTACAACGGATTATTGGCGATATGTCCAAGCAAGAAAAAATTATGGTGGGGCTAGATCTTGTACCGACAAACGATTAGCTATAAATTACGTTTAAATCGATGCCAGAAAAAACACGGGAGGAATTAGAACAAGAACTTCAAGACTTACGCGATCGCCTGAGTGTCGCGGAAGAAACATTGCAGGCAATTCGCCAGGGTGAGGTGGATGCATTAGTCGTATCAGGACCCGAAGGCGACCAGATTTTTACCTTACAGAGTGCCGATGAACCTTATCGACTCTTTGTGGAACAAATGCAAGAAGGGGCAGCTACGGTGACATCTGATGGAATGCTGCTCTATTGTAATCGCCGTTTAGCCGAGCTTTTGCAAAGAAACTTAGAAACGGTTATTGGCTCTAACTTTAAACAATACCTTAACCCTGCCGAACGCCCCCTCTTCCAAGCCCTATTGCAGCAAGATACAGGCAAATGCAGTCAAAGGGAATTCTGTCTCATTGCCCGTGATCAGACGGAGATCCCCATTGCACTATCGATTAATAAATTGACGATAGAGAATGTAATAATTCATTGTTTAATAATAACAGATTTAACGGAATATAAACGACAAAAAAAGATAGTTGCCGCTGAAAAGCTGGCGCGTTCTATTTTCGAGCAAGTGGCTGACGCGATTGTGGTCTGTGATCAAAGGGGAATTATTATCCGCACCAGTATGGCTACCCAGGAACTTTGTGGTAAAAATCCCATACTTCAGCCATTTGATCAGGTTTTTTTGCTGATTTTTTGCTCATCTGATATCCGGGAAGATAACAATAGGATTTACTCAGCATTTCCAACCTCAGGACACCCCTTTTCCATCGCCACAATTCTAAATGGGGAAACCTTCCAAGGGGTTGAAGTCGTTTTTGGGCGAGAGGATGGGCAAGAATTCCATTTACTCCTGAGTGGGCGGGCGTTGTTGAACTCCAAAAACCAGATCCAAGGGTGTGTGGTGACGCTGACGAATATTACCTCTCGTAAACAGTCAGAAAAAGCGCTGCAAGAGAGCCAGGAACGCTTTCGTCGTGCTGTCCTCTATTCACCCATACCGATTATGCTCCATGCTGAAGATGGCGAAGTTTTGCAGATTAACCAGGCGTGGACAGAACTCACGGGTTACACCCATCAAGACATACCCGCGATCGCAGATTGGACCCAAAAAGCCTACGGTACTCGCCAAGCCTTAGTTCGGGCAACGATTGATCAGTTATATGGTTTCAATCAACCCATTGGCGAAGGCGAATATACCATTATCACTCGTAATGGCTCCACTCGCATCTGGGATTTCTATTCCGCCCCCTTGGGTAAGCTGAATGATGGGCGGCGCATGGTGATTAGCACCGCTCTGGATGTGACGCTTCGTAAGCAAGCTGAACTCGAATTGCAACAGGCAAAATCGAGATTTCCGACACAGGCGTGGGAATTGCGCCAAGGGAATTAGGGAGTATCTTTGATGCTTTTATCCAAACTCACGCCGGGAAAGTGGCAAATGAAGGGACGGGTTTAGGGTTAGCCATTAGCCGTAAGTTTGTCCAATTAATGGGTGGTGATATTCAGGTGAGTAGTCAACTGAATCAAGGAAGTACATTCAGCTTTGAGATTCCGATTCACTTGGCTGATGCATCCAATATGGAACTTGTTCATACTCACCGCCGAGTTATTGGATTAGTTCCCAATCAACCCTCCTACCGGATTATTGTTGCTGACGACAAACCCGAAAACCGCCAAATTTTGGTTAAGCTGTTAACCTTTCCAGGGTTAGAGGTGCGCGAGGTGGAAAATGGACAGGAAGTGCTGACATTGTGGCAAGAATGGCAACCCGATCTGATTTGGATGGATATGCGTATGCCGATCATGGATGGCTATCAGGCGACGCAACAGATTCGTTGCCAATCAGACAGTCAAACCCCAATTATTATCGCGTTAACGGCTTATGCTTCCCATCGCGATCGCGCCTCGGCACTACAAGCGGGTTGTAATGATTATGTTACAAAACCTTTTCAAGTGGAAACCTTGTTTGCCAAGATGGAAGAATATTTAGGAGTGCGCTATGTTTATGCAGATGATCACCCAAACTTATCCAGAACTACTCAACTAGAGATATCGGTTAACGTCAATCAGTTAACTCCTGAACGTTTATCGGTGATGCCCCTATCCTGGATTGAAAGGCTCTCTGAAGCGGCACAGCTTTGTGATGATGAAGAAATCGTCTCGCTTATTGAACAAATTCCGCCAGAGGAAACGCTTCTAATCACAACTCTAAGCCATCTGGCTCACAATTTCCAGTTTTATCCAATTATTCAGCTAGCTCAAGCTGTTATTAATTCAGATAAGTAGTCGGAAAAAGTTATAGTTTACGGTTGAGATGGGGGAACAGGGAACAGGGAACAGGGAACAGGGAACAGGGAACAGGGAACAGGGGACTGTTTTTCCGTTATCGGTGAGGAGGGCGGGTTTTGTTTTTCCGTTATCGGTGGAGAGGGCGGGTTTTGTTTTTAATTTATCGGTGGAGAGGGCGGGTTTTGTTTTTCCGTTATCGGTGGAGAGGGCGGGTTTTGTTTTTCCGTTATCGGTGGAGAGGGCGGGTTTTGTTTTTCCGTTATCGGTGGAGAGGGCGGGTTTTGTTT
>NZ_JAVJUO010000114.1:0-20776 GCF_040220555.1 Coleofasciculus sp. C1-SOL-03 | reverse complement strand
AATATACTCCTGTACTAAACCAAACCAGTACAATCGGGCACCGATTTCCTTATCCAGGGAAAAATAGTCTCGATAGTTAGGAATTTGGGGATGATTCAGTTGTTTAAGAACCGCCGCTTCTCGTTCAAATAACTTAAACTCATCCCATTGCATCTGAGGACTAAACGCCAGTAGTTTGACGATGACAGGTTCCGGGGGCGATGAGTTCAAATCTTGGGCTAACCAAGTTTGACGACCTGCATTATTGGTTAACTGCTGTTGCAGTTGGTAACGTCCCTGTAATATTTGCGCTGTTTTTAACATGGTTCGCCTCGGATAGCGATGTTTCTCAACGCCTAGGAATAGGGGAAAGTTTCCTCAGAGGTTGATTGAGTGGTGTCTCAACGCCAGCTTATTTCCGGAAATATCTCGAATTTCCCTGTAAATCAGCCTTCAATCATCACCAATTCCCCATGTTCAGAATAAGCCCTAAAAAAACGGTGGCGATCAGCTTCGGCAAAAATCTTTACACACCGCAGTCGCCCGTGAGACCATGTCCCTTGGGTAGAGGGCTAGTGCAAGAAGGCAGAAGGCAGGAGGCAGGAGGCAGAAGGGCAGAAAGCTTATACCGTAAGATTTTGCACCTTTTTTAACTGGAGAGTTACTTCCGCCGCGCTGGGATGTAAGCCAGCCTTCTCGATAACCTCGATCACGCCATGTCTGGACAACCCAATCCGGTTTAAGTCCATTTTGTAAAGTTCTGCAAAGATGAAGAGAATATGAGACTATAAAGGAGATTGACGTAAGTTGGGAACCTCCTGTGAAACTATCTTCCCTGCCCATCGTCGGTTTTGTTCTGACAGCACCCTTTTCATTGATGAATCCAGCCCCCAAAGATGTCTCTGATCCGTCTGAGTTACCAATTTCCCCCACTCCGAACAGTTTGCGTCCCATCGTCAAGCGCCAACGGGGGATATGGGGTATCTTTAGTTCCACCTTCCTAACCATTTTTCTAGCTGAGATTGGCGATAAAACCCAACTGGCTACCCTGCTGATCAGTGCAGAATCTCAATCCCCGTGGATTGTGTTTACAGGTGCGGCGATCGCACTAATTACCACTAGCTTAGTCGGTGTCTTGCTGGGAACCTGGTTAGCCAAGCGTTTACCGCCCAAAACCCTGGAAACCGCCGCCGGGACATTATTACTCTTCATTTCCGTTATGCTGCTATGGGATGTGGTGCAACTGGGATGAAACAATTTGGAGTGTGTAGGGTTTACTCCGATCATTTGGTTTTCACCCAGATGTGACTAAACCCGCCCCGACTGAATCACAGAGATTTTAATAGTATGGATTGGCAATTACTAGGATTAAGTTTCATTACCGTATTTTTAGCCGAAATTGGAGACAAAAGCCAACTGGCGGCGATCGCGCTTGGGGGTAGCCTCAAGTCGCCTCGTGCCGTATTCTTGGGGGCTGTAGCCGCACTGCTGTTAGCCACGTTGATTGGCGTATTAGCTGGGGGAGGCGTGGCGCAACTGTTCCCGGTGCGAATTCTCAAAGCGATCGCGGCGGTGGGTTTCGCATTAATGGCAGTTCGCTTGTTGTGGCCCTCCGAAGATGAAGCATGAGTTATGAAGGCAGAAGGCAGAAGGCAGAAGGCAGAAGGCAGAAGGCAGAAGGCAGAAGGCAGAAGGCAGAAGGCAGAAGGCAGAAGGCAGAAGGCAGAAGGCAGAAGGCAGAAGGCAGAAGGTCAGGAATAAGCTGATGTGCCTGTACCTATTTTCATCTCCCCCAGCTTCCCTGTTCCCTGTTCCCTGTTCCCTGTTCCCTGTTCCCTTAAAACTATAATGGTTTCTCTCGCCCGGAAAAACTTACTTGAAGACATTCCCCGCTTTTTAGTCGCCCAAGCCGGGATTATGTTTGCAGTGAGTTTAGTTACCTTACAAACAGGTATTTTTAATGGATTTACCCAATCCACGGCTCAGTTAATTTATAATTCTAACGCAGATATTTGGGTAGCATCGGATAAATTGGTGCAAGTTGAATTAACACTACCCATTCCCTTATCTCATGTTATCTCCGCCCGTAAAGTGGAAGGCGTTGCCAAAGCCGAAGCCCTGATTTTTAGTGGCGCGTTGTGGAATCCACCCCAAGGGGAAATTACCCGCGTCAGAGTTGTAGGATTTGACCCCAATGGGCAATTATTTCAACCCATCAATCTAGTGCAAGGCGATGTCAGGGACTTAACTGAACCCTATAAAATTATCGTCGATGCAACCAACCAAGATTCCCTGAATGTACAACAGATTGGGGATATTGCCCGTGTCAATTCCTTGCCCGCCCAAGTGGTAGGTTTCACCCAAGGGAATGCATCGATTGTGTCCAATTCCTTCATGTTTACCTCCCTAACCAGTGCGAATGCGTTCTTAACATCGGGTCAAAAGTCGGAACTCTCCTGTAAATTGCCCTCAGGTGCTGAGGATTTAATTTGTACCAATACCTATTCGAGGGTATCGGAAGCCGAACTGCGGAATCAACCGCCACCGCCACCGAATCCATTAGTCGCTTCTGACTTGATTCAATATGTTTTAATTGCGGCAGAACCGGATCAGGATTTGTCACAACTGAAAGCACGATTAGAGAAAGCGTTACCGAATGTCAGTACCTATACTCGCGAGGAATTTATTAAAAGGAATCAAAACTTTTGGCAACAACGAACGGGTATTGGCTTTATCCTCGGAATGGGGGCGGTGGTTGGTGTTGTAGTGGGTGTGATTATTGTTGGTCAAATTCTTTATTCATCGGTCTCTGACCATATTACCGAGTTTGGCACGCTTAAAGCCATCGGCGCGTCAGATTGGCGTATTTACGGTGTGATTATTGAACAGGCGATGTGGATGTCGATTCTGGGTTATCTCCCAGCCATGATTCTCTGTTACAGCGTAGCCCTGTGGACATCAGCGACTCAGGGAATTGTGATTCTGATCACCCCCGTCTCTGCGATCGCAGTTTTGGCGATAACCGTGGGAATGTGCGTCGGTTCGGCGATTTTCGCGATTCAGAAAGTGACGCGCCTTGATCCGGCGATGGTGTTTAATCAGTAAAAACCCTTCTGCCCTGTGGCTTGTCTGTGCCTAAATGTGAGTATTCAACCAGATATGATATTACGTCTGAATTTCCAGATTGCCCATCATCCCCAAATCTTCATGATCAAGGATGTGACAGTGATAAACAGTTTTGCCTGCAAAATCTCGGAAAGGAATGCGAATGCGGACAGTTTCCCCTCTAGGAACTAAAACTGTATCTGTCCAAGCTGGGTAAGGTTCTGATTTCCCATTGCGGCTGATGACTTGGAATGAATTGGTGTGAATGTGAAAGGGATGATCCATCATTCCCGTATTCACGATTTCCCAGTCTTCAACTGTATTAAGCTGAACTTGGGTATCGATGCGATCGCTCTTGTAAGGTTGACCGTTAATTAGAAACACCATGCCCATCCCCGGCTCCATCCCGTGATTGAGCTGAAAGCGTCGCACCTGTTGGGGTTCAGGTAACGTCGGTATGGATAAGAGTTTGGTGGGTAGAGGAACGGGTTCTACAGCGTTTTCGTAATTGAGAGTGGCTAACACTGTTGGGGCGTTGTCCTCTCTTCCCATCATGCCTCGACCACCCATCATACCTTGACCACCCATCATGCCTCGACCACCCATCATGCCTTGACCACCCATCCTACCTCTGCCACCCATCATGCCTTGACCACCCATCATCCCCATTCCGCCTCGATTATAGGGAAGATTCCGCAAGGAATATTGTCCTGGGTTTCTATCCCCCCGCACCAGCACTTCGGCTCGTTGTCCAGGTGTTAGCAGCAATTCTGACAGTTCTACAGGTTCGGCTAAGGAACCGCCATCTGTAGCAATCAGATAAAAGGGATGATTGTCCAGAGACAGCCGATAAAAACGAGACGGGGAAGCATTAAGGATGCGCCATCGGAGTAAACCATTAGCGGGTATGGATAATGTTGGGTTAAGCTGACCATTAATCGTGATCAGTTGTCCTTCCCGTCCCGTCATCGCTGACATTTGATTTGAAGGCAACATTCGCCCGTTCTCATCCAAGGCAAAATCTTGGAGAACCAGGAATTCTTCCTGAGCGGCTTGAATTTCGGGAATGTCATCCAACTCCCCGCGCACAATAAATAAACCCGCTAAACCGCCAAATAGCTGCTCGGCGACTAAGCCATGACGATGGGGATGATACCAAAATGTGCCAGCCGGATGGTCTTGGGGAATCGTAAACTCATAGTCAGTTCTTTCTCCCGGCTCGATGCTGAGAAAGACATTATCCGCATTTCCCGTAACCGGAATGTGCAATCCGTGATAGTGCAAATTCGTGGGTTGGGAGAGATTGTTGGTGAAGTGGATGCGAACGGTATCTCCGGGTTTAGCTTCCAAACGAGGAGCAGGAATCTGTCCGTTGTAGGTCAAAAGATACGCCTGCTGACCCCCCAAATCAACAGCACCGGAACTGGCTTCTAGGTCAAGTTCTAGTAAACCATCCCGGCTTTGATGCAGTGAAGATCCGGCAATTGGTGATTTTGAGGTTTGTTTGCTATTTTGTCCGATTGCACAGCTCGTTCCTAAAGCCACTCCAGCTCCAGCTACACTCAGAGCAATAAACGTTCGGCGATTTATCTTTGACATGGTTGATTCGGTTCCCGATAACAGCAGGGGACTTGACTGTTGATGCATCCAAGAAGTTAGGCGTTTGAGCATAATTAAAACCTCACCATTAATTCTTTGCTTGGGGTTGGGACTCTACTTCAAACTTAGACTCTCCAGTTAGGTGGAGTGTCAACCGGGAAACTCTGTTCCCATTGGGGGCTTCCCGGATAAAGTCTTCGTAAAGAGCGAACTGAGTTACTATGTCTCAATTCGTTGAGTGACTAATAAGCCAGTATGTCACAGACAAATGAATTCAGTATGAAATCTCTTTATGCTATTCGGTAGAAATCCTGACTAATCTCAAGGTAGGATGCGATCACTAGAGTCAAGTCTCTCCAGTCAAACGCAAGCTGTCCTTATTCATCAGAAGGGTAGTGTCAACCGACAAGGTGATTGTTTAGTGGTAGTTGAGACTTATAATAAAGAGACCTAGAGCGATCGCGGTCATCACAGGCCAGGCAGTAGTCGCTAGAACTATACTTGCCACTATGAAGGTTACTATGAAGGTTACACTGACAACAATTGTCGCTATTAAGGACAATATTAAAATGATTTTAGTTGTTAGTGACAATCCTGAAAAACAATCCATGTCTACTCCTTGACTTATACTTAATACGGGTTATCTATCTATTAATTAAATATGATTTACGGATATTCTCTTCTACTAAAAAAGTCCTCAACTATAAATATTTATGTCTAATTGCATTGAAAAATAAACCATTCTAGACAAAATTTTATTTTTGTTTCATTTTAACTGGTCGGAGATGTCTAATTTATCGCTCTATTCTTACCATATAAACTATATAAACGTTTTAATGGTTGGGCTTGTGTGATCTAAATTATCTTATGTCAGTGATATTTATCAGATGCTAATTACGATGGACAAATTTTTCCCTGCTTACCCTGTTTAATTTAATCTCCATTTCACCTTATTTTGGAATAATGGTAACTGGTAATTCAGTCATCTACCGTCAGTAGCGTTGTAGTCTAAAAATTGAAGCTTACTCTAAGCGTTGACAGGTTAAGTCTATGAGAGTGTTGCTAGTTGAAGATGAGCCAGACTTGGGGGCTGCCATTAAGCGAGCGTTAAGTCTAGAAAAGTACGTGGTTGATTGGGTTGTTGATGGTACTGAAGCTTGGGGCTATTTAGAAAATCAGGAAATGCAGTATACGTTGGCTATTTTAGACTGGTTACTACCCGGACTATCGGGACTAGAGCTACTGCGTCGGCTGCGTGCGAAAAAAAGTTCCTTGCCCGTCTTGATGCTAACCGCAAAAGACCGCTTGGAAGACCGGGTGGCGGGTTTGGATGCGGGAGCAGATGACTATTTAGTCAAGCCGTTTAGAATGGCAGAGTTGCTAGCCAGAGTTAGGGCGTTGCAGCGGCGATCGCCTCAACTCCAACCCCAACAACTTCAAGTAGGCAGCCTGACGCTCGACTGCGGGACTCGAACAGTTTATCGTGTCGCGGCTCAGGGAGAAAAACAGGAGGTGCCGCTGACTAATAAGGAGTACCAGCTTCTAGAGTATTTCATGAGGCATCCCAATCAAGTGGTGACTAGCGACCAAATTCGCAATCAGCTCTGGGAAGTGAGTGCAGAACCCATGAGTAATGTCGTGGCGGCACATATTCGCTTGCTGCGCCGCAAACTTGAATCAATCGGCTGCGCGATTCCAATTGAAACGGTACACGGTGTAGGATACCGTCTTAATGTGGGCAACGATGCATCAAAATAAGCTATAGCATTTTCATTTGGGTCGTAAACACAGGAACCTGGTAAAAAGGCAATAGGCAATAGGCAATAGGCAATGAAAGAGAGAAGGAGTTTTTTTGAAAGCAAAGAAAAGACAATCTAGTGCAGCGCGGCTTAAAATACTAACCAGTTAACAAGCTCCTTAAAAGCAGCTACATTATGTTCCTTATAGCCTTCTGCCATCTGCCTTCGGACTTCTGCCTTCTTGTACTAGATGCACATTTCATTTGAAAACGCTATATTTAGCCAGACTCGTAGAAAATTGGCACTCTCCTATGCCTTCGTCATGGGTGTCATTTTGAGCCTGTTGGGGTTTGGGGTTTATGAAGCGATCGCTCATGCTCATTTAATCACCTTAGAGCGGGAGTTAAAATCCGTAGCCGGGACACTCCATGACAGCCTAGAGTCAAAACTGAAGCAGCCTGGACAAGTGGAGCCAAGGGTTCGGGATATTTTACCGAATCTTTGTTTAGTGGAGATAAACTGCTCTCCAGCACGGGTGAATGGTGAACGCCACAGGCTCAGTGCTGTTAACCAAGGAGACTACTACATCCGGCTATTTGATCAGTCAGGCAATTTGGTGGCGATCGCGGGGGCTGATCCAGCCGGATTACCCCTCGTGTTCAACCAGGAATCTTGGCACACTGTATCCGATGAAGAGGGCAACACCTACGAGCAAATTTCCCTATCCCTACATACCCAGGATCAGCAGGATTGGGGCTACTTACAGGTAGGGCGTTCTGTGCGAGACATTAATGACTACATGAGTACAGTGAAATTAATTTTGGGATTGGGGTTGCCTATTGCCATGATTCTTGTTGGCGTTGCCAGTTGGGGGTTAGCGGGGTTAGCCATGCAACCCATTTACAAATCATACAAGCAAATCCAACAATTTACCGCTGATGCGGCTCACGAGTTGCGAACCCCTGTCGCCGCGACACTGGCGACAGTTGAATCGGCTTTGTTGATGCCCAACTTAGATGAAAAAGAGGCACGAAACATCCTGGACATTGTTGAACGACAGAATCGGCGGCTAAGTCAGTTGGTTGCGGATTTGCTATTGTTGTCTCGCCTGGATCGGCAACCTGTATCGGTGCTACGTCAGAAGTGCTGTCTAAATGACTTGGTGAGTGATTTAGTTGAGGAATTAGCCGCCTTAGCTGTTGCTTCTCAGATCACGCTGAGTTCTGAGGTACGAGTGGGAATTCCGATGGCGGCGATCGGGGATGAGGAACAGCTTTATCGCTTAGTGTCTAATTTAATTATTAATGCCATCCAATACACGCCAGTCGGGGGAAACGTAACGGTTATTTTAGACAAGAGTGATCATTATGGGGTGATCCAAGTTAAAGATACCGGGATTGGCATTACCCCAGAAGACCAAGGACAGATTTTTGATCGCTTCTATCGAGTGAATAGCGATCGCTCTCGCCATACGGGGGGTTCGGGATTAGGCTTGGCAATTGCGGCTGCGATCGCGCAGTCACACCACGGTAGTTTGCAGGTACAGAGTGAATTAGGCGTTGGCAGTATCTTCACCCTGCGATTGCCTTTGGTGGGAAGTTCCGTGACATCTCCTACACCCACCTCATTAGGGGCTGCTGAATAAGTCTTGTGGTGGGTGGGGAAGAGACAGAAGGCAGGAGGCTCCAGGGCAGAAGGGAAGAGGGTTTAATCCAACACAAAATCGTTGTCCTGCGAGTGTTTTCGGAGCTATATGCAACTTGAAAGAGCAAACCTGTGGTCAGTGTCAACAGCAGAGGAAAAAGCATAATTGGCGCGAGAGCGCGATGCAGTTGGCGCGTGTAGCGTTTGATTAAAACAGACATATCAGTTTGATCACCTCCGCTGTTTCCAGAAAAATAGTCCTAAGGGAGTACCCATTAACAAGACAAAGATTGACTCTCCCAGTCCTGTGGGCATGAGAGTTGATGCTTGGCTAGTCATGGAGTATTCATCAGGAGCCGTTGTGGGCATTGATTCGTTGGGCATATCAGATTGAACGGGGGTTTCCACCTTTTGGCTTTGCTGCTCTTGTTCGGCAGTTTGGGAGGTAGAAGCGGGGGTTTTTGGGGTCTGGGAGTGAGGTTCTGAACCATGTGCCAATAACGAACGGGCAGCAACTGTTAACAAAAGCACACTAATTCCCGTTGTTTTGATGACTGTTCGCATTGATCGTGCCAGTTTCATTCGGAAATCCATGATGCTTTAATTCCACTTGGCGAGAGCTGAATGAATCAGTTTTTGTTATTATGCCAAAACAGTATGAAATTAGCATGAAATCTGTCTGAATTGGGCAAAAAAATTTAGGCGGTCAACCCTGAATGTAACGTTTGATGAAAATGAATTGACCCTCCTCTTGCGATCGCACGGAAAAGCCGCTAATCCCCTAATTCATGATTACACGGTTCCCAGTGAACGGAAACGATTGCTAGAAATCGCTGATTCGATTCAACTACCCCGTTCAATTGCTGACTCCCTTTATGCCTTTATTCCCACTGAAACAGGAATGCTGGTGATTTTGGGTATGTCCCGCCTAACCTAATCGACTCAGCCTTCACCTCGCCTGACGTACCGCCGCGTCTGGTTCTGTGGCAACCAAAAATGGTCAACCCACCGAGTATCGCCTGTGGGCGTTGGCGGGTCAAGTACAAACCTTTCCGATTGAAACACCCAGAAATTTAACGTCGAGTGTTACCCAGTTCTCGTACAGGTTTACAGTTACTTACCGCGACGTTAGGGAATCAGGCGGGAATAGTCGGGGCAGCTAAATTAGCCTTACAAATGAGAAACGATGAACTATGATTAATTATCAGAGCAAGTAAACGTTCCCATCGATGCCGTTATGTCCCAAACACACATCCGATTTGATTGGGCGATTAAAAAATTACTGAGAAACAAAGCCAACTACGGTGTTTTGGCGGGTTTCTTGAGCGAGTTATTGGGAAAACCCATCAAGATCCAATCAATACTTGAAAGTGAAAGTAATCAACAAACCGAGGATGACAAGCTAAGTCGAGTCGATATTCTGGCGGAAAATGACCAGGGTGAATTGATTCTCATTGAAGTGCAAAACAATACAGAGCAAGATTATTTTCATCGGATGCTCTACGGCACAGCCAGATTAATTACCGACTTCCTGGAAAAAGGAGAACCGTATGGAAATGTGAAAAAAGTCTATTCAGTGAACGTCGTCTACTTTTCTCTGGGACAGGGGAATGATTATATTTATAAAGGAATATTAGATTTTCGGGGTTTGCACCTAGAAGACCGTTTAGGACTATCAATAAACCAGCAGAATCTGTTTAATATCCAAGACGTACATGAGATTTTTCCGGAGTATTATGTCATTAAAGTCAACAACTTTAACGACGTAGCGAAAACCACCCTAGATGAATGGATATATTTCTTGAAAAAGAGCCAAATCAAAGAGGAATTTACCGCCCAAGGTTTAGCGGAAGCGAAGGAAAATTTACTCGTCGATAGCTTGAGTGAAGAAGAAAGAGCCAACTATCTGAGATTTATGGAAAATCGACGCTATGAAATCAGTATGCTACAAGGTTCGCGCTCAGAGGGAAGATTAGAGGGAAGATTAGAGGGTTTAGAAGAGGGTCTCAAAGAGGGAATAGAGCAAGGGAAACAGCAGGAAAAGATTAACATAGCCAGAACATTAAAACAAAGAGGGGTTGATCCTGACACAATTGCACAAGGAACAGGGTTGACTATAGAAGAAATTGAGAAACTGTAGCGATTTTAGATGAGAAGGCAGAAGGTAGGAAGCAGAAATTACATTTAGATAGGACTTACGCAAAGACCATATCTGTAGTGGGCTGACACAGCTAAAATTGTGGAATAGATTTGACGTTTAAACCGGGCGCACGCCATGCGCCCCTACAATTCTAATCTACCATTTTAGGTGTGCCACGACGCCATCGTGTGTTAGCCTAGCGTAACGCACCTTAACCAATATATATGGTGGGGCTGCGTAAGTCCTGTTAGAGCTTATCCGAGTCGTATTGGAATTAGTGTCAACAACCCACGCTTCATCCTTAACGGATAGAAGCGGGGCGTGTGAAAAGCGCCCTTGTTGATTAGCCTCAGCTAGAAATAGCTACGGGCTGGCGGTGATTTTTTCCACCGTGATCATCATTGTGGTATTCGCACCGATTTTTAGTTTGACTGGCGTGGAGGGACGTATTTTTGCGCCGATGGGGTTGGCATATTTGCTGTCAATCGCAGCTTCTACACTGGTGGCGATGACTCTTTCTCCTGCCCTTTGTGCGATTTTGCTGGCAAATCAAACCTTGCCCCAAGAAGGCACGTTTGTATCCCGATGGGCAGAACGGCTCTATCGCCCGTTGCTGAATGTTTCCTTGCGATCGCCCCAAATTATTTTAGGTGTGGCACTGGCGGCTTTAGTGGCGGCTTGTGCGATCGTTCCTTCCCTAGGACGGGTGTTTCTGCCGGAATTTCAGGAAAAGTCGATGGTAAACTCGATGGTGTTATTTCCGGGTGTGTCCCTGGATATGACAAATCGGGCAGGGATAGCGCTTTCTAAATCACTTCAGGACAATCCCCTCTATGAATGGGTGCAGGTACGGGCGGGACGCGCTCCTGGGGATGCTGATGGGGCTGGAGTGAGTATGGCACACGTTGATGTGGAACTGAGTGATCGGGCGCTGAAAGACCGGGAAGCCAGCGTTAAACACCTGCGCGAAGCCTTCCTAAAGTTGCCCGGTGTCGCCCCTAATATTGGCGGATTTATCTCCCACCGCATGGATGAGGTACTCTCTGGAGTCAGAAGTGCGATCGCGATAAAAATCTTTGGTCCGGATTTGATCGAACTCCGCCAGATTGGTGAACAGGTGCGCGATGTTATAGAACCGATTCCTGGGGTTGTAGACTTGCAGCTTGAACCCCAACTGCCCATACGTCAGGTGCAAATCCACTATGATCGGGCGGCGGCGGCGATCTATGGATTAAGCATGGAACAATTGTCAGAGGTGGTAGAAACGGCTCTGAATGGTCGAGTGGTGTCCCAGGTAGCGGAAAACCAGCAGCTTATTGATATCTATGTCTCACTGACAGAAAAGGCGCGTAACAGTTTAGATGCGATTGGTGGGATTCCCCTGTCCACTCCCACGGGAGAAACCATCCCCCTGAGTACCGTGGCTGAAGTAGATTACGGCATGGGCGCGAATGTGGTGAATCGGGAAGATGTTTCCCGCTTAATTGTCGTTTCCGCTAACGTTGCTGAACGGGATTTGGGCAGTGTGGTTGGTGATATTCAAGCTCAAATTCGCCAAAATGTACAGTTACCGTAATTGTCAACGGTTCTCTAGAACGAGTGAACGCCATCTTGATGACAGCAATCACCTCAGCATTGGGAATGTTGCCGTTAGCGATCGCCAGTGGCGCTGGAAATGAGATTTTACAACCATTGGCAATTGTGGTTTTGGGTGGTTTGTTTACCTCCACAGCCTTGACATTGTTGGTGATTCCTGCACTTTATGCCAAGTTTGGTAAGCGGTTGATGCCCAAACAAAAAAATACGGTGGTTAAGACGAGTTTTCCGGTGAATACCGCACCGCAATCATCGGTGGATTCACTGCTGTAGAGGTTTTGATTAGATTGGGGTTTCCATCCGTTCATTAATCCGTCTGTAGGGGCGCACGGCGTGCGCCCATTCCCCAACAATGGTGCAAAGGGCAATAGTCGGGAGTTTTCATGACACTATCGATATTCTGGCTTGGTGTAAATAGTATTCTGTAACTCTAGGTGATCTCAAGGGGAATTCTATGGGTCTCCATCCAATCCCCATCGTATTTGTTCTTTTAAACTTGACAAAAGATTAGGATACTGTTTTTGTATTTGACTGGATAATTCTTTGACTTTTTCTTTCTCTATTTTTATCTGCTGTTTATGCAACTCATTTAATTCAATAAAAACACGTTTCGAGAGCATTCCAGAAACATATTTTTTCCTTGTATTACCCCAGCCTTTTCGTTCCACTTCTTTGATTAGAATCGATTCAAACAACCATTGACTATCAGGGGAGCTTGATCCTGTACTAGGAAAAATGCAATTAAAAAGGTTATTAACACTTATTGCATCTTGACTTATTTTTTCTAACAATAAATTCTCTAAATCTCCATTGATTACCTGGATTTTATTTTTCTGATATGGTACTTTACAGACAAAATAAATTTGATTAAGTAACTTAAAACTACCTCTTTTGCCAAAAAGTAAATAACGTTTACGGGTTATGCCTAAAAACCCTTGGACTACTAAAACAATTAAGGCATTAGTCAAGGCTGTCACCGCTTCATCGTCTAAAAATTTTTTATCTTTTGCATCACGGTAATCATCGATATCAACAATGCTACCTGGATAGTTTAATTGGGTCGGCAAAACTTTAATATCAAGAAATTCGTCTACGGTCAATATGTACCTGAAAGGCAATCTAGCGCCTCTCAACCTTGAAACTTCTAATTCTGATCCTGTAGACTCAGAATGAAAATAATCAACTATTGTATTTGCGTGATAATAAGCTATTGTACAAATTAATAATGCAAACAATAAAAATAGAATGATTCCCCCAAAGAATCCAGATTGAATACCAATTAAAGCGAATACCGTCAGTAAAAAAAATGTAAAAATTAACGTTTTTCTACCTGATGCTGACTTGGATTTCACTAATTTATAAGGACAATATCGATTATTTTTTCTGTGCAAACAATCAAATATAGACAAGCCTGAACTTGCATTACAATTTGAACAAAAATTATGTTCCATTTTGATATAATCTCTGCTACCTGTGTTTATTTTACATTACCTGCGTTGCTTTTCACCCTAGTCAGTTCACCAGCCACGCCACGTCTATAGCTGGTGGTTTCACCTGCGACTCCTTTGGAATTAGCTGAAAGCCAGACAGGATAAGGGGTATAGCTAACGTCTTGGACTTTAAACTAATTCAACAGAGCCGGAAACTTATTTCTTGTGACTGCTGTCAGAAACATGACTATCTGGGTATTTTTCTCGGCATGATACTGGTTAACAGAGAAGTCGTGAGAATGTTGCCATTGTTCAAGAGTGTGAATATGCATTAGAACTTTAGGATACCTTAGCTGATTATATAATGACTCCCAGAATATCAGAGACGCGATCACCCATTCAAGAAAGGACATGAAATTACTTAACTGAGTTAGAAAAAGGTTTAACTGAAGTTCCTTAAAGTCGGGTCTAGAGAGGATGAAATTTAGGTGAAATAGCATCAACCTCGATACAATTAGTTAACGTCGCTCCTGCTCTGATACGATTGCACTCGGAAGTTATGCGAATTCTGTTAGTTGAAGATGAACTGGATTTAGGCGCAGCAATTAAGCGAGTCTTAGTCAGTGAGAAATATGTGGTGGATTGGGTACAAGATGGCACTCAGGCGTGGAATTACCTAGAGTATCAGTGGACAGATTACACCGTAGCCGTTTTAGACTGGTTACTGCCGGGACTATCGGGGTTAGAGTTATGTCAGCGGTTGCGATCGCGAAACAATGCCTTACCTGTACTGATGCTAACTGCCCTGAGTCAACCGGATAAACGAGTGGCGGGGTTGGATGCTGGAGCCGATGATTATTTGGTCAAACCCTTTGTCATGGACGAATTACTGGCACGGTTACGCGCTTTGCAGCGGCGCTCACCCCAGCTACACCCCCAAATCTTAAGCGTGGGTGGGTTCACCCTCGATCCTGCCAACAGCACCCTCCAAGTTTGCCGAATTGACCAATCTGTTGAGACAATTTCCTTGACTACCAAAGAATTTCAAATTCTCACCTACCTGATGCAAAATCGCGATCGCATCATTCCCGGTAGTAAGCTGCGCCATCAGCTTTGGGATCTAGACGCCGAACCCATGAGTAATGTTGTAGCGGCACATACACGTTTATTGCGCCGCAAACTAGCCCGCTACGGCTGCAATTGTCCCATTGAAACGGTTCCCGGTAAGGGCTACCGATTCACTGTCAAATCATGTTACAGGAAATGATCGCATTCGGGCAAGAATTAGCCGCGTGGGTGGGTTATCTTGACTACATTTTATTACCAGCTCTGTTTATCAGGCTTGCCTTAACTATCCTTTCCTACCATCATTATCGCCGTTTCTTGAGGAGATTGACACCATGGCTAAGGTTTTAGATCAAAACAAATCCTACACCTTTAGCAAGTATTTTGATTTGCCTTTTTCACCTGAAGATATTTTGGCAGATTTGGGCTGTACGCTTGAGCGCACTGATCGCGAAGATCTCCCCTATACGCGATGTGAACTCGATTGGTTACCTGAACTCGCACAGAGTATGCGGCGCAGGCTTAAACGGGTGAATACAACGACTGAACAAGCACGCCGGGAAGCATTAATTTTTCCACTGATTGATCGGATTTGCGATCGCTTAGACTGTTCAATCAATATTGAGTATACGGTTAATGTTAGCAATTGGTTAAAAGGCTCCTTGGATTACTATATTCCCAGTCCGAGTAATCTTCTCATCATTGAGGCGAAACAATCCGATTTGACCAAAGGCTTTACTCAGCTTGCTGTTGAATTGATTGCGCTGGATCGCTGGGTAGAAAGTGAGAGTCCGATTTTGTATGGTGCGGTTTCCAGTGGGGAAATTTGGCGATTTGGTCTGTATGATCGGGCTGCACATCATGTGGTGGAATATTTACCGTTGCATCGAGTGCCACAGGATGTGGAATTTGTAACGCGAACGATTATGGGAATTTTACAGGGAGAAGCAATGGCAGATGATGCAATCTTGAGCTGAAAGCTAACGCTATAGCTGCGCTTCACGCTTCGCTCCAATTTAAATGTATTACAACTTAAATCTAGTGTAGTGCGAAAGTGGTTAGCAGCTAGAGTTGCCGTGTAGCAGATGTTCTAAACCTTTAAATTCACTTAAGGCTGGTGGGCAATGCCCACCCTACGGTAAATCAAGAGTTTAGGCGAGCCAAAAATGCCAAGGTTCAGTGTAATTTCTCTTACAGATATCCGCCCGGTCATGATTTCATTCTGATTTCATAATTAACTGATACCTTTAAATAGATACGATTCTTCAGTAGTCTGATCCAGACTGAATGTCTTATGTCTCTGGAACCTCCCCTACCCCATTCGGATATTGACGAGTCTCGTCCCAATGCTCCAGACTCTTTATCTGAATCTCCTGACTCTTTAACGTCCGAACCAGACCAAGAAGTTCGACAGCCGTCTAACCGCAAGACATACGGACGGGTTTTATTAGGTCTAGGAGTCTTCGCTGTACTCAGTAGCAGTATTTTACTGATCACCGATCAAATCAAACCGACTAACTCGATGGCTGGGATGGAAGGTCATGATATGTCGGGAATGTCTCATGATGACATGATGCAGGTGAATGGTGCGTTTAACCCGATTCCGGTGACGGTAGAGGTAGTGCAGCCTGGAGAATTTGAGGCACAGGTGTCCTACACTGGCTCGATTATGCCTTATCAGGAAGTGGTTGTTTATCCACGGGTTGCCGGACAATTAACCAATTATTCAGTTTATCCCGGCGATCGCGTCAAGGCGGGACAAGTGTTGGCTCAATTGGATGCCACTGAACGCTCGACGGAATTGGCAGAAGCCCAAGCGGAAGCCGATGCGATGGAAACCTCGTTGCGGGCTAGCCAAGTCCAGATTGAAGAACAAACTCAAGAAATTGCCCGCTTGCAAGCTGAACTGGATTATTTACAGCTACGACAGAATCGCTTTGCCACCTTAGTCGCAGAAGGCGCGATCGCTCAAGATGACTTGGATATTGTCGCCTCTGAAGTGAATGCTAAACAAGCTGCGATTAGGAAAGCCCAAGCAGCACGAGCAAGGCTAATCGCCGAAGTGGATCAAAATCGCGCCAAGGTGGGTCAAGCGCGAGCGGAGGTAGGTACAGCGACGGTAATGCAAAGTTACACGAAATTGCAATCTCCGATTAGTGGTATTGTCCAAACTCGTATGGTTGATCCCGGCGTTGTTATACAGCCCGGTATGGGCGTGCTGAAAATTGGCGACTATTCACGAGTCCGACTCCAAGCGAATGTAGCACAGGAGGATGCTGGATATGTCCGGGTTGGTACGCCAATTCAAGCCCAAGTACCCGGAGTAACCGATCAGCCTTTAACTGGGAAGATTACCAGTATTTTCCCCCAAACCAACAATGACACCCGCACGGTGACAGTGGAAGCGGTGGTGGATAATCCTCAAGATCGTCTGTTATCCGGGCAGTTTTTGGAGATGACTATTCTCACCAATCGCAAGGCAAATACGATATCCGTTCCTCGAAACGCCGTGGGAGAATTCAATGGCACAGATTCAGTGTGGGTGATTGAGGACAATCAGGTGCAACGGCGTCAGGTTGAGACAGGGATGATCAGTGGCGATCGCATCGAAATTACCCAGGGACTGAAAATGGGCGATCGCGTGATTACCTCTGGAGATAGTCGTCTGGTTCCCAATGCTCAAGTGACGGTGGTGGATGACACTGGCGATCCCGTACCGATGCTGGGTGAGAGTAGTCAGGACAAGATTGAGGTTGCGATCGTTAACCCTGATCCCACCCAGGGATTTAAGTCAGGGGGGGCTGAACTTATCCTAGAAGTCCGTGATCCCCAGACTCAGGAACCCTTGCCAGCTCAGGATGTGGCGGTAGATGTCACCATGCCCATGCCGAATATGGAGCCAATGACTACGATGGTGGAACTAGAACCAACGGACAAACCCGGACAATTCCAGGTCAACACTCACTTTGGCATGGCGGGAGAGTGGCATATTAAAGTTGAGGTTAAAGACCCCGATTATGCGGGTAAAACTCTGCTCACGGTGCCAGTTGAGTAACATGATCAGGCACGTCTCTACATTTCCCCCCAGCGCTCCCATGATCAAAACCTTTCTCACTCGTTGGTCGATTAAGCATCCGGTAATTGTCGCCGCGCTGTACATTGCCGTGCTAGTGCTGTCCGTACTGAGTCTAATACTCCTACCCGTGCGGATGATGCCCTACGTGGAAAGCCCGTTGGTGTCGATTGTCACCATGGCACCGGGTTCCTCGCCCACAGAAGTTGAAACCTATATTAGTAAACCCATCGAACAACGGCTGACTGTGCTGGATAATGTGCGGTTTATTCGCTCTAGCTCTCAGCAAGATATGTCCTTAGTGACGATTCAATTTGCCTGGGGAGACGATATCAATCAAGCGGTGCAATCTGTGCAGAGCCTCATGACGGCTGCTGAGGGAGATATTGAACTGGATGGCTTGAATTCCCGTTCTTACTGGGTGTTGCCGATTGACCCCCTAAACCGTCCGGTGCTAACTCTGGCACTACAGGGAGATGGCTGGGACCCGGTGCAGCTACGGGAATTTGCGGATAACACCCTCGTTGATCGGCTAACCCAAGTGCCAAATGTCCAGGCTGTGTCCATCTTCGGCGGCTATCGGCGACAGCTTCAGGTGGTGGTTGATCGACAGAAGTTAGCCGCTTACGGGTTATCAATTTTGCAAGTACGGGATGCAATTGATGCCAATAACGTCAGCCAGGGCGCTGGGGTGCTGACTCAGGGGGACTCGGAAATCCTGGTGCGGGCAGATAAACGAGCGCTGAGTGCGGCGGATGTGATGGATTACCCAATCTTGGAGCAGGATGGGCAGGTGGTTTACATCCGAGATGTGGCTACCGTAGAAGATACGTTTGAGGAACGGCGTAGTGGCTACCGCTACAATGGCGAGGCGGCTTTGGCGGTTAACGTTATTCAGAAGCCGGATTCGAGTTCCCCGAAGGTGATCAAGCAGGTACGGGCAGAACTGGAGCAGATTCAGGCGGAGTATCCGGGTCTTAGCTTTGCAGAAGCTTATGATAACTCCTATTTGGTCAATATTATTCTTGATAGCACCTTCCAAGAGCTGCTGATTAGTGTGTTGCTGGCTGGGGTGGTGATTCTGATCTTTTTGGAAGATTTCCGCGCCACGGCGCTGATCATGATCTCCATCCCTACCTCTCTGGCTCTCTCCACCTTGCCTTTTATTCCCATCGAGATGTCCCTTAATTCCTCCACCCTGATTGGGATGATGATGGCGATTGGCAAACTGGTGGATGATTCCATCATCGTGATCGACTCCATTGAGCGGAAACTACGGGAAGGGCTACGCCCCCGACAAGCGGCAATTCAGGGAACGGGGGAGGTGTTTCTGGCAAGTGCAGCGGCAAGTTGTGTGATGATTGCAGCACTGTTACCGACGATTTTGGCGGGAGGGTTGACGGGACTGATGTTTGTGGGCATCGTGTGGCCCATGGTGTTTGCTTTTATTGCCTCGCTGATTGTGTCGGTAACGCTGATTCCCCTAATTGCAGCATTTGTGCTGAAGCCACCCCAGCAAAGACGCCAACGAAAGACGTGGTTGCAATGGCTGTTGACCCCAGTGCGGGTAGGCTTTGAGAAACTCGAACAGGGCTATGGTTGGCTGCTGGATCGCTGTATGAACAATCGGGAGGTGACGTTAGCGATCGCGGGATCTGCTATTGTGTTGGCGATCGCACTTTATCCCTTTGTGCCTCAGGAAATGATGCCCCTGGGGGATTCGGGTCAGTTTATGGCATCGCTGGAGATGGAACCGGGTACGTCTTTTGCTAAGACGGATGAAAGTACCTACCGCTTTGAGCAGATTTTACTCGCCCAACCGGACATCGCCAAAGTGTCCTCCCAAACAGGGTTTGAACTCACCCGTAATAGTACCTATTTCAGCGGCTACACGATGGGCAGCGTTAACTCCGCCTCTGTGATTGTCACCCTCAAGGGCGATCGCAACCGTGACATCTGGGAAATTATGGATAGCGTCGAAGCTGAAGCCCGCCGTACTATTCCCGGTTTGCGCCGTATTGCTTTAAAAGAGATGGGTGTAGACGTAATGGCAACCTCTGCGGCTCCGGTTCAGCTTGCGGTGTATGGGGAGGATTTAGACATACTTCATCGTTTAGCCCAAGATGTCCTCCGTATCGCCGCAGATACGCCCGGTTTAGTCATGCCCCAAACCAGTTCAGCCCTAACTCAGCCAGAATATCAGATCAAAGTTGATCGCCGCCGCGCTGAAGAACTGGGAATGAATGTGCGAATGGTAGCAGAACAAGCCCGCTACGCCCTCACCGGTGGCTTTACCCGCCGCTATTACAACCGCCCCAATCTGCGGCAAAATTCGATTCTGGTGCGCTACGAGGAGGAGGAACGTGGCACCCTGAGCAATTTGGCAAACACATACATTACCACACCGATGGGACAACAGGTTCCCCTGAAAACTGTTGCGACATTGGAACGGCATAATGGGCCTACCGTGATTGAGCATATTAATGGTCAACGGGTGGTGTATGTCAACGGTTACTACCGGAAAGGGGGTCTGGCTTCCATGGATTTGTCGATGGCGATCGCGATGCGGGCGGGAATGGAGTTGCAATTTCCCCCAGGTTATGGTATCGATTCCATGGGTGATATGACCGACATGATGATCGAGTTTGACCGTTTGCTCAAAGGGTTGGTTGTATCACTGATTTTAATTTATTTGATTCTCGTCATTCAGTTTGGCTCGTTTATTCAACCGTTGGTGATGATGCTGTCGGTTCCCCTGCAATTAGTCGGTGTCTTCGGTGGATTGATTTTGGCAGATCAAACCCTTTCAAGCGTTTCAATTCTGGGCATTGTCATCCTATCCGGTTTGTCTCTATCCGCAGCAATCCTGCTGCTAGAGTTGATCCTGGCGAAACGAGAAGAAGGGGTTCCCCGCGACGTGGCGATTCGCATGGCAGGTCCGGTTCGGTTAAAAGCGATTACCATGACAACCTGTACCACCGTTATCGTCATCGTGCGGCTGGCGTTCTTCCCAGAAATCGGTATGGATGCCTATTCCCCCATCGCTACTGTAATTCTAGGGGGGTTGCTGCTTTCAACCTTGTTAACCTTGGTGGTAGTGCCGGTGGTGTATTCCTTCATCGACGATGCTACCGAATGGCTGAAGCAGCGTGGACGGCGACGGCGCATGACTCAACGCCCAGATGCCGTTTTGGGAAATTGACTTCTCCCCTGGTTAAAAAGGCAGGGGATTCTAAGAGGATACTGCGGGACGGGCTAAAGCCGCGTCCCTCCGTTTCATCTTCTTAGAGTTCCAGAGGAAAACCCTGGATGGCGCAGTCAAAAACGCCCTACTGACCTTGGCTAGATCAAGACCTAGCTGTATCTCTACTTTGCGGAGGATATTAGCAGCCCCGTTAGCATCGGC